>JBBTZX010000036.1:14378-14648 GCA_038061125.1 Patescibacteria group bacterium
TGGAGTCTTGAGAATTCATGTGAAGGAAAGCTTAGACCGTTTATTGAAGATGAAGGGTTGGATTGAAGGGCTAAAAATGTTAAAATAGTTAACACTCGCCAGGGTAGCTCAATGGTGGAGCACAGCATTCATAACGCTGCGGTTGTGGGTCCGATCCCCACCCCTGGTACTTTTTATGAGCACTCAATTTATATTTAAAGGGTACAACTCTAATCTAGGAAAAGGTGAGGTGCTTTTTCATTTCGGGTTAAAAGGTGAGAAAAATATAGA
>JBBTZX010000037.1:0-1879 GCA_038061125.1 Patescibacteria group bacterium
AGATCCGGGAATTGGAAAGTCGACTTTACTTCTTCAAATAGGTCTAATTCTTGGAGGTTTGAAAAAAACAGAGAATGCCATTCTTTACGTATCGGGAGAAGAATCTGAAGATCAAATAAAGCTTCGGGCAAAACGCATTAGTAAGGACATAACGAAGAATAATTTTTTTGTCGTAGCGAGTAACAACACTAATGCGATCGTCGAGTTGCTTGCCAAAACCAAACCAAAATTAGCAATTATAGATTCTATCCAAACTATGGAATCGGAAAATCTTAGCGGTCTTTCCGGATCTGTTGGACAAGTCCGTTATGCAGCTGCGCTTTTCATAAGAATTGCCAAAACGTTAGGCATTTCTATTATTATGGTCGGTCATGTGACCAAAGAGGGCATGGTTGCGGGACCAATGGTTTTGTCTCATATGGTTGACACGGTTTTATTTTTTGAGGGAGATAAATTTACCAGAACCAGAATTTTGAGAAGTCTTAAGAATAGATTTGGTCCGGTTGACGAAGTGGGCATTTTCACGATGGGAAATATTGGCATAACAGAAGTAAAAAACCCTGAACAAATTTTTTTAACGGAAAGCTTAAGACGTTCGGCAGGTTCGGTCATAACTGTTACGCTGGAAGGGACAAGGGCTTTGCCTGTTGAGATCCAAAGTTTGGTTGTCTTTTCCAAATTGCCCGTACCAAGACATGTGGCAACCGGAGTTGATCC
Source organism: Patescibacteria group bacterium (assembly GCA_038061125.1). GTDB lineage: Bacteria > Patescibacteriota > Microgenomatia > Levybacterales > UBA12049 > JAUSEW01. The sequence continues at coordinate 718 of JBBTZX010000037.1, forward strand.
GAAACGCTTGGAAATTCTTTTGGCGGTTTTGCAGAAGCATTGCAATTTACCGCTTTTAACAATGGATGTCTTTATGAATGTCGCAGGAGGCATTAAACTTACTGATCCCGGAGCAGATTTAAGTATTTGTCTGGCTATTTTCTCAAGCCTTCGAAATATTCCTCTTAATAAAATCGTTGGTATTGCAGAAGTTGGTCTTCTGGGAGAACTTCGCAGCGTTCCACTGCTTGAAAAAAGAGCAAAAGAGGCAAGAAAACTTGGATTTAAAAATATCATTAGTTCCGAAACACACAAATCTTTAAAAGATGTTCTGGAAAGTATAGGACGATAAATTATGGGAAATTTAAAAAAGAAAGAAAGAAAACCTTTATATTTAATACCACCCGCATTTGTCGCTCTGGTTGCCGACCAAGTGGCAAAAACGATTGTAAAGCGGCTTCCGTCAATGATCTCCAGACCAAAAAGAAAGAAAGAAACCAAAAATTACAAAATTGAAAACGGAATTTTTCTCGACACTTCGGCAATTATAGACGGCAGAATTTTTGAAGTTATAGGATTAGGGTTATTAACCGGAATATTTGTGGTTTTGGAAAATATTTTACTTGAACTGAAGCATATTGCGGATTCAAAAGATCCGGTCAAAAGAGAAAGAGGCAGACGCGGACTTGAACTTTTGGAAAAGCTTAAGAAAAGCAAAGGAGTTAAATTAGTTGTGTATTATGCTGCGGAGCAGAAGATGGAAGTTGACGAACATCTGATTCATGCTGCCAGAAAATTCAAAGGAAGAATCATAACCTGCGATTATAATTTGGAGAAAAAAGCTGCTGTCAATGGGGTTGTGGCGATAAATGTAAATACGCTTGCAAATAGTCTTAAGGTAACTGCGGTTCCGGGAGAGACGCTCAATATTGCGATTATTCACGTAGGAAAAGATCCGAGCCAGGGAGTAGGGTACTTGGACGATGGAACGATGATTGTGGTTGAAAGTGGAGCGTTAGATGTAGGTAAAAAAGTTGATGTTGTAGTTTCTAGAGTTATTCAAACAACTGCGGGAAGAATTCTATTCGCCAAGAAATTTTAAGAGCAAGATTTATTTTTTATGTGCTCAAAAGAGGTAAGAATCCCTGCCCAAGACTCTTACCTCATTAAAGAACGTAAAAGT
>JBBTZX010000038.1:0-19884 GCA_038061125.1 Patescibacteria group bacterium
CTACGCACCTTTAGCTTATTACGTTGGTGGAACATTTATATTATTGGGATTTGATGCGCTTTTAGCTACCAAAGCGATGATGATTCTAGGGGTTCTTCTATCCGGAGTTTTTATGTATTTACTTGCCAAAGAATTTTGGGGAGAGATTGGGGGAGCAGTTTCGGCTTTGTTTTATATGTATGCCCCTTATCATGCGGTTGATATTTATGTACGAGGAGATGTGGCTGAATTTTGGGCATATGCATTTATTCCCCTTTCTTTTTACGGATTAATAAAAATTTACAAAAATCCCAAGTGGGGGTATGTAGCTGTTGGGGCTTTGGGATTTGCCGGAGTTATTCTTTCTCATAATTTAACAGCGATGATGGTGACACCATTTTTACTTATTGTTGTATTGCTAAATTGTTATATTTCTTTCAAAAAAAATAAATTATTCATTATTCATAATTCATTATTCATTATCCTTTTAGGATTAGCGCTTTCTGCCTTTTATTGGATACCGGCGATTGTGGAGTTTGGATATACGAACGTAATGTCTCAAGTTGGCGGGGGAGCAGATTTCCGTGATCATTTCGTTTGTTTTTCCCAACTTTGGAATAGTCCATGGGGATTCGGCGGTTCGGTGCCCGGATGCATAGACGGGCTTTCTTTTAAGATTGGGAAGCTCCACATCATTTCAGTCTTTTTACCAATCATTATTTTTATTTATCTAAAACTCAAACACAAATACTTTAATGATATATATTATTTAAGTATTTTTGGCATTGTAGGTTTATTGTTCTCTGTTTTCCTAACGCTTGATGTCTCGAGATTTGTTTGGCAAGCAATTCCCGCAATGGCATTCATTCAGTATCCGTGGAGATTTTTATTATTGATCAGTTTTTTCACATCTTTTCTGGCAGGAGCAGTCGTTTCTCTTTCATCTCAATTTAAGATTAAACCCTATCTTACGGCATTCTTATTGGTGTTTTTTCTTTTATTTTTCAACATTAAGCTTTTCAATCCACAGACGATATTTTCTATTAGGGCGGCAGAATATACGAATGACTTTGCTATAAAATGGACTGCGTCTAAAATTTCCGATGAATATTTACCTGCTAATTTCAAGAAACCCAAATCGGAGAAAGAAATTGCGAAAAATCCTATTCCGTTTAAAGAAACTACGCTGGAAAAACTTTCGAATATAGGTTCTCTCATTGGCATTTTAGCTTTGTTTATTGGTATAATCTCTTTTACGCATAGAAGGTTACGCTATGACTAGAAAAGTTCCCGCTTTATCCATCTTTTTCCCATTTTGGAATGAGGAAGAAAATATAGAAAAAGTTGTAAAAAATGCAATTCCCGTTGTTAATAGGGTAGCTACTAAGTGGGAGATAATTATGGTAGATGATGGTTCTTCTGATAATACTTTAAAAATAGCAAGAAGACTTGCAGGCCAAGATCCAAGACTTAGAATTGTTTCTCATAAGCCAAACAGAGGGTACGGAGCGGCATTAAAAGAAGGATTTGAAAATGCCAAGTATGAGTTGGTCGTTTTTAACGATGGAGACGGACAGTTTGATTTCGCAGAAGTATCAAAATTCATAGATAAAATTGGGAATTGCGATATGGTCGTTGGCTACAGAAAAAAACGCTTAGACAATCCTTTTAGGCATGTTTTAATGAACCTTCTAAAAATTTGGGATTTAATATTTTTCGGTTTTTATTACAGAGATATCGATTGCGGGTTTAAAATGTTTAGAAAAAATGCTCTTACTAAAATGCTGCCTTTTAAATCGGAAGGGGCCATGATCACAACGGAGATTTTTGCCAAAGCTAAAAAGAAGAATTTAAAAATTACACAAGTGGAGGTTAGTCATTACAAACGTCAGTACGGCAACCAAAGCGGAGGAAATTTAAGAGTTATAATTAGAGCAATACGCGAAAGCTTTGCGCTTTGGAAAGAAATAAATTATGGAAGAAATTGACATAGCATCAGTTACCAAAAGATCAATCAAGGGAATTTTGGCTTTGTCTTCCAGGTCTTTTGTCATACAGCTAATAAATTTCGCATCTAACTTACTGCTGACGATTTATTTATCTCCTTCGGTCTTTGGCGTGTTCTTCGTAGTTTCCGCAGCAATTGCATTCCTCTCCTACTTTTCGGACATCGGTCTGGCGGCAGCGCTTATTCAGAAGAAAGAACCCATTACCCAAGATGACCTTCGTACAACATTTACTATCCAACAAGTATTAGTAATAATAATTTCCGTAGTTGCTTTGCTTTTGACAAGCAGTCTTTCTTCTTTTTATAATTTAAATAAAGAAGGAGTATTATTATTTCAAGCCTTAATAATAGCTTTTTTCTTATCTTCCCTTAAAACTATCCCTTCGATTTTACTAGAAAGAGAATTGCGTTTCGAAAAATTAGTTATACCGCAAATTGTAGAAACTTTATTTTTTAGCCTGACAGCAGTTGTATTAGCAATTGAGGGATTTGGAATTACAACTTTTACAATAGCAGTTCTAGCAAGAGGACTATCCGGTCTTATCGCCATTTATATTATCAGGCCATGGAGAATAGAGTTTGGGTTTTCCAAAGAAATAGCCAAAAAACTTTTATCCTTTGGTGTACCTTTCCAGGCAAACAGTTTTTTGGCGTTGATCAAGGACGATTTACTGATTGCTTATCTCGGTAAAGTGTTGCCTCTTGCTCAAGTGGGACACATAGGATTTGCACAGAAGTGGGCATTTATGCCGTTAAGGTTAGTGATGGATAATGTTATCCGCGTTACTTTTCCTTCTTTTTCCAGATTGCAAACGGAAAAAGAGATACTGAAGAAAGCTATTGAGAAGTCAATTTTTGCGGCATCCCTTTTTATCTTTCCTTCTCTTGTTGGTTTAGTAATTTTAGCTCCTTATTTTATTCACATCATACCAAAATATACCAAATGGGAGCCTGCTGTTTTTTCTATTTCCTTTTTTGCCTTAAACGCTTTATTCTCGTCAATTTCAACTCCTCTTACCAATGCTTTGAATGCAATCGGTAAAATAAAAACAACCCTTTATTTAATGATATTTTGGACAGTGGCTACATGGATATTGACCCCCATTTTTATATTTATTTTCGGTTTCAATGGTGTCTCTATGGCTTCGGCATTAATCGCGGTTTCGGTAATTTTGGTCGTCTATATAGTAAGAAGACATGTAGATTTCGATGTAGTTCAATCGGTCAAACAGCCTGTTGTTTCCTCTTTAATCATGGGATTGATAATTTATTTTTTAAGCAAAAACGTAATTTTTAATATTTTTTCGCTCATAGCCGTAATTATTTTTGGTGCTATACTGTATTTTGGTATAGCCTTTTTAATAGGAAAACGGCAAATACTTTCAGATATAGCCCTTATTAAAAAGAATATTGCGAAATAATATGGTTAAACTTTCGGTTGTTATATCGGCTTTCAATAACGAAGATAAAATAAAGGATTGTTTGGAATCTGTTAAATGGGCGGATGAAATTGTTTTTGTCGATAATTCTTCAACGGATAAAACTTTGGATGTTGCCAAAAAATATACTTCTAAAATTTTTTCCAGACCCAATAATAAAATGCTCAATATCAACAAGAACTTTGGTTTTTCAAAAGCGGAGGGCGATTGGATTTTAAGCTTGGATTCGGATGAAAGAGTTACGCCGGAGTTGAAAAAAGAAATCGTAAGCATTTTAGACCAAAGACCAAAGACCAAAGACCAAAGACCGGTCAATGGCTATTGGATTCCTAGAAAAAACATAATTTTTGGCAAATGGATGCAGCATACGGGTTGGTATCCTGATCATCAGCTTAGGTTATCTAGAAACGGTAAGGGCAGATTTGAAGAAAAACATGTTCACGAAATGATAAAAGTAGAAGGAGAAACAGGTTATTTAAAAAACAATATTACTCATTACAACTACGATTCAATTATGCAATTTTTATCTAAAATGGCCAATATTTACGCTCCGAATGAGGCGGAGCAAAAGATTGCTAACGGATACATTTTCAACTGGCGTGATGCCATAAGATTTCCGGTTGGCGAATTCTTAAGTAGGTTTTTCGCAAGAGAAGGGTATAGGGATGGTTTCCATGGCTTAATGCTTTCGATTCTTATGGCGTTTTACCATTTTATCGTTTTTGCAAGCATATGGGAGATGCAGAAATTCAATGATTCTACAGACGATAAGTTTTTGGAAGAAGTGAATAGTGAGCTTGATAAATCACATCAACAAATACGATTTTGGTCATCAAAAGAACGCATAAAGCAAATAAAAAACCCATTTAGAAAAGCATTAAGTATTCTTATAGATAAGCTTAGTTGGTAAAGATGCAAAAAGTTTCATTCGTTATATTAAACTACAACGGTAAAGATAATACCATAGAGTGCCTTAATTCAATAGAAAACATTGTTCTTCCCAAAGATACAAAGATGGAAATTATAGTAGTGGATAATGCTTCAGTCGATAATTCATTGCATGATATTAAAAAGCAATTTCCAAGCGTTGTAATCATCGCCAATAAGGAGAATTTGGGTTATTCTAAAGGTAATAATCTGGGAATTAAATACGCACTTGAAAATGGAACTGACCTTCTAATTATTTTGAATAATGATACGATTGTCGATAGAAATTTAATCGTAGAATTTTTAAAATCAGCGGAAAAAGACGAAAATATAGGTATTGTAGTTCCGAAAATTTATTTTGCCAAAGGTTTAGAATTCCATAGAGATAGGTATCAAGAAAAGGATAAGGGGAAAGTTTTTTGGTACGCCGGCGGGATAATGGATTGGGCAAATGTAATTGGTCATCATAGAGGAGTAGATGAAGTTGACGAAGGGCAATATAGCAGAGAAGAGAAAACGGAATTCGCTACGGGCTGTTGCATGCTAGTTAAAAAAGATGTATTTGCGAAGATAGGTTTATTTAACGAGAAATACTTTTTATATTATGAAGACAATGATTTTAGTAGAAAAACTAAGAATGCAGGCTACAGAATTATTTATTCCCCAAAAGCAATAATTTGGCATAAGAACGCAGCGTCAGCCGGAGGTTCCGGATCAAGCCTTCAGGATTATTACATAACCCGCAATAGAATGCTCTTTGGGATAAAATACGCTCCATTTAAGTCGAAACTGGCTCTCATCAGGGAGTCAATCTCACTTCTTTTAAGAGGAAGATATTGGCAGAAAAGAGGAATTTGGGACTTTTATACAGCAAGATTCGGCAGGGGAAGTTTTAAGGTATGAATAAAATTTCTGCGATTTTAATAGTAAAAGACGGAGAGAATTTAATTAAAGATTGCCTAAGTTCGGTTGCGTTTTGCGATGAAGTTATCGTGGTTGACTCAGGCTCTCAAGACAAGACTTTGAATATAGCAAAGGATATGGGTGCCAAAGTTTATGTTTTGAAATCAGATGATTTTTCAGCTCTTAGGAATTTTGGCTTAGGAAAAGCAGTGAGCGAGTGGATATTGTATGTAGATGTGGATGAAAGGGTAACATCCGAGCTTGCTCGGAATATCAAAAATCAAATATTAAAAATCAAAGATCCAAATATTACAGCGTACAAAATTAAGAGGAAAAATTTTTATTTGGGAAATTATGAATGGCCATTTGTTGAAAAAATAGAAAGACTTTTCAGAAAAGATAAATTAAAAGGTTGGAGGGGTAAGCTGCACGAAAGTCCCATTTTTGAGGGTCAAGCTGGAACATTAGATGGATTTTTATTGCATTATTCGCATAGAGATATTACGGCTATGCTAAATAAAACCATTGAGTGGTCGGAAGTTGAGGCGCAGCTGCGATTAACTGCTAATCATCCTAAGATGTCGTGGTGGAGATTTCCGCGCGTTATGCTAACCGCATTCTTTGATTCTTACATTAGACAGGGAGGCTGGAAGGCAGGGACAGTAGGTCTTATAGAAAGCATCTATCAATCTTTCAGCATATTTATTACCTACGCAAGATTGTGGGAAATGCAAAATAAAAAATGAAAAATTTTCTTTTTAAGTTTTGGCCGATAATTTTCATATTTATAATTTGGTTTATTTTTGCATACCCTTATTTTTTAAAAAGTAAAGCTCCTTATTCAGCTACCTATCAAATGAATAATTTTGCCCCGTGGAGCGCATACGAAAAGTTTTGGGGACCGGTTAAGAATGGAGCAATGCCGGATGTTATTACGCAAATATATCCATGGAAACATTTAGTTATAGAAGCTTGGAAAGATAAGCAAATTCCTCTTTGGAATCCGTATAGTTTTGCCGGAACACCTCTTTTGGCAAATTATCAGTCCGGTGCATTTTCACCTTTTAATCTATTATTTTTTATTCTTCCGTTTGTTGATGCATGGAGTATTCTTGTGCTACTGCAGCCTCTTTTGGCCGGAATATTTATGTATCTCCTAGCAAGAGCATTAGCTAGAACTAAATTTGCTAGTCTTATTTCTGCAATTTCTTTTATGTTCTGCGGATTTCTAACTGTGTGGATGGGTTATGCGACGCTAGGATACGCGATATTATTTTTGCCGCTTGCCATATTTGGTATAGAAAAATATTATCAAACAAACAAGCATGGATTTCTTCTGTTGTTCTCCTTAATCATACCCTTGTCTTTTTTCAGCGGGCATTTCCAAATAAGTCTATACTTTTTTCTTTTTGTTCTTGCATATATTGTCTATAAGTTTATATCAACCAAAAATATAAGTAGTACCTTATACTTAATACTCTATACTTGTTTTGGAATACTTTTATCTTTACCCCAATTATTGCCATCCATAGAGTTTTATTCCCAGTCTTTTAGAAGCGCTGTTTTCCAAAAGGGAGAAGCCATACCTTGGGCTTACATTCCAACGTTATTAGCGCCTGACTTTTTTGGAAATCCGGTTACCCGAAACGACTGGTATGGACATTATGCGGAATGGAATGCGTATGTAGGTATTTTGCCGTTATTTCTTGCTTTATATAGCATTTCAGGTAAAAAAAAGACTCAAGTAATTTTTTTGTTCATATCCGGAGTATTAGTTTTGCTTTTGGCTCTTAATAGTCCTCTTCTGGATATTTTAATTAATCTCCATATTCCGGTTTTATCTACAAGCTCTGCGAGCAGAATTGTATCTCTTTATGCTTTTATATTTGCGTTACTTGCGGCATTTGGTTTCGATCAATTATTTTCCGATATTGAAAATAGAAAACACAGAAAGATATTGACGTGGATGATAAGTTTTGCCGGCATATTTATTGCGTTGTGGGTGATTATTATTGCTAAACAATTTATTCCGCAAGATAAAATTTTTATAGCCAAGAGTAACCTCATACTGCCTTCTTTACTTTTCATAGCGGTTATCGTAATTGTTGTGGCATCGATAGCAAAGAAAAAATTGATAAATGTGGCGGCTTTATTGCTAATAGCTATTGTAGGTTTCGATATGTTGCGATTTGTAAATAAGTGGCAGCCGTTTGATCCCAAAAATCTGGTTTTTCTTAATACCCCGACCAATATTGCATTTTCAAAAATAGCGGGGTATGAGAGAGTAATAGGCAATTTCGGCGCGGAAGATGCTGTTTATTATCATCTGCCTTCCTTGGAAGGTTACGATGCTTTGTATGTCAAGAGATATGGAGAATTTATAAGTTCAGTACGGAACGGTAAGATTGCGGATCTTTACAGATCGGTTGTGGCATTTGCCAAAAGTGAAGATCATACATCAAAAACCATAAATATGTTAAATGTGAGATATATTGTTCATAAACTAGCAGATGATAATATGGGATGGACATTTCCATTTTGGACTTATCCGCAAGGACAATTTAAGCTTATTTACAAAGATGATAAGTATGAATTTTATGAAAATACTAAAGTTTTACCTCATGCCTTCTTGGTTGGTGCATATCAAGTAGCTAAAAATCCTCAAGAAATTATTGATATTATTTACAGTAATAACTTTAATCCGAAACAAGAGGTGGTTTTAGAGAGTGAGTCTGATACTCCTTTGCCTTTTAGCAATTTTGATAATTTATCGGAGGCCAAAATTTCAGACTATAAATTAAATAAGGTAAGCATCTCTACTTCATCAAAGTCTACTTCCATATTATTTCTTTCAGACGCTTTTTATCCGGGATGGAAGGCTTTAGTTGACGGAGTAAGTACTCCAATTTACAGAGCAAATTACGCTTTCAGAGCCGTAGTTCTTCCAAAAGGCAAACACAACGTGGAATTTATCTATGATCCGTTAAGTTTTAGGCTGGGAATTTACGGAGCTGTTACTGGGCTTTTAACTATTATCGTACTGCAAGGATTATTGATGAAGAAGGATTAGGGTTTTGGCTGCCAGAATTTAAGCTCTTTGAGTTCCATTTTCTTTTTGGCGAATTTGAATAAATAGATAATTTCCAAAATTCCAAGAGTATTAAGAACAAGAATGGCTATGAACCAATTTCTCTGATCTTGCTTTGAGGCTCTCCATAGAGCCAATCCTTTCCAAACAATACCCCATAAAACAAGAATAAAAGAAGCAATCGGAGGAACCGCCGGAAAACTTGTTAAATAATCCATAACGAAATAATAACATAGAGATATGGCATTTTGCAAGGGGGGTGAAAATTGATAGAATGGATACATGAAGATTGGGATTTTTGATCCGTACTTGGATTCATTAAGCGGAGGCGAGAAATATATGCTGACGATAGCCAAAGAACTGTCGTCTAACCATCAAGTTTTTGTTCTTTGGGATCTTGCTGAAGAAAAAGAAATAAGAAAAAAGTCTTTAGAAAAGTTAGACATAGACCTTTCTCCAATATTTTTTGCCAAAAATATATTCTCAAAAGATACTAATTTTTTGGAACGCTTAAATTCCTCGAAGGAGTATGACCTGATAATATATTTAAGCGATGGCAGCATCCCCTTCGTCCTATCTAAATTATTTCTTCATTTCCAATTTCCTGTGGAGTGGGTTAACGGAAATTCTTTATTAACGAAAATAAAACTTTTAAGGGTTAATAAAATTATCTGTAATTCTTTTTTCACCAAAAAATATATTGACAGAAAATTCCATGTTAAAAGCAGCGTATTGTATCCGCCAATTTTCATTAAAGATAAAAAAGCAGTTAAGGAAAATATTATTCTGCATGTTGGGAGATTTGGTGTAGACGAAGAAGGAGGCAACTTCAAGAAACAGGATTTTATGATAGAAATGTTTAGAAAATTAATTAAGCATGGTTTAAAAGGGTGGGAATTTAGATTAATAATTGGAGCAGATAGGAAAGATGAAGAAAAATTGAATGTTTTGAAAGAAATGATTAAAGATTATCCAATTTCTATTATAGATAACGCTTCAAATTCGGTTTTGTGGGAAAATTATGCAAAGGCGAAAATATATTGGCATTCTACCGGTTTTGGGGAAAATTTAGAGAAATATCCTGAAAGAGCAGAGCATTTCGGAATATCAACGGTTGAAGCAATGGGAGCAGGTGCAGTGCCGGTTGTAATCAATGCTGGAGGGCAAAAAGAAATTGTGGAAGATGGTAAAAGCGGGTTCTTGTGGGACACCAGCGAAGAATTGCTTGCCAGAACAGAACTTTTAATTAAAGACTCAAAATTGCGGGAGGCAATGTCCAAAGAATCTGTAAAAAGGGCTGGTAAATTCAGCGGAAATAGATTTAAAGAAGAATTAGAAACGATTTTAAATAAATGAAAAAATTAGCACCTTTTGGTTTTATTACGCTGATAGTTGTTGTATTTTTTTGGCAATTTCCTCTAAAAGGTTTTCTTCCTATTCCGTCAGACACAATAATTGGTCTTTACCATCCTTTTCGGGATTTATATGCCAAAGATTATCCCAACGGTATTCCATTTAAAAACTTTTTAATTACAGATCCTGTTCGGCAGCAATATCCATGGAAGGAATTAGCAATTTGGTCCGAGAAAAAATTAGAACTTCCTCTTTGGAACCCGTATGGTTTCTCCGGAACGCCCCTTTTGGCGAATATGCAATCCGGAGCATTTTATCCTTTAAATGTTTTATTTTTTATTTTGCCTTTTGGCATAGCATGGAGTATTTTAATTTTCCTACAGCCTTTATTAGCGGGAGTATTTCTTTGTGTGTATCTTAGAAACTTGAAAATTAATACGTGGGCTAGCATCATTGGCTCAATAGTTTTTGCATTTTCAGGATTCTCTATGTCCTGGCTTGAATGGGGAACCATAGCTAATACTGCGCTTTGGCTGCCTTTAATATTGTTGTCCACAGATAAGATAGTATCAAGTACCAAAAATAGAAAGGTTTTCGTTTGGAGCCTTGTTTATCTATTTTCTATGACTTCTGCTTTTTTTGCCGGTCACTTACAAACCTTCTTTTACCTATTTATTTTTTCATCTATTTACTTTTTTGCTAAGTGGGTGCAAGTTGGTTGGCAAAAAAAAATATTATTTTTATTCTTAATTCTTAATTCATTGCTTATAATTCTTACTGCTGTTCAGTGGGTTCCTACCCTTCGATTTATTCTTTTGTCAGCCAGAAATGTTGATCAAGTTGGTTTTAATAGCCCCGGCTGGTTTGTTCCTTGGCAAAACCTGATACAATTTATAGCTCCTGATTTCTTCGGCAATCCGTCTACGCTTAATTATTGGGGCATATGGAATTACGGAGAATTTATTGCGTATGTAGGCATATTGCCATTACTAATGGCAATATTTGCTATATTTTTCCGTCATGACAGAAAAACACTTTTCTTCGGAACAATGTTTTTTCTTTCCTTGATTTTCGCCTTGCCGACAATATTTGCCAAAATTCCCTTCACTCTTAACATATCTTTTATCAGTACTTCTCAACCGACTCGGCTTTTATTTGTTGTTGATTTTTCACTTTCGGTTTTGGCTGCTTTTGGGTTTGATTACTTTATTCGGTCAAAGAAAAAAGAAATACTGTATCCGTTAATTTTTATCGCTTTTATATTATTGGGATTTTGGGTTTTTGTTTTTTTTGGAAATGAAGCTGCAAAAAGTGTATCGCTAAAAAATATACTTGTTGCCAAGCGCAATCTTGTTTTTCCGACATTAATATTTATCGCTTCTGCGACTTTATTGTTTAGCCTAATACGGTTTCCAAAAGCCCATAAGTATTTCACTATAATGATATATATTATTATAGTAATGCTTACGGTATTTGACTTGTTAAAATTTGGATTTAAGTTTACTCCGTTTACAAAAAAAGACTATCTTTTTCCCGAAACCAAAGCTATTTCTTTTTTACAGCAACAGCAAGGGGAATTTAGAATAATGACAACTGACTCGCAAATTTTTCCTCCTAATTTTTCTTCCATTTACAGATTGCAAAGCGTAGATGGTTATGATCCCTTATATCTTTTGCGATATGGTGAACTAATTGCGGCGTCCGAAAGGAGAAAAGCAGATATCAATCCTCCGTTTGGATTCAATAGGATTATTACTCCGCATAACTATGACTCAAAAATAATGGATTTACTGGGCGTTAAATACATCTTAAGTCTTTCAGATTTGGCTTCTCCAAAGCTTAGGAAGGTATTTCAGGAAGGGGAAACAAGGGTATATGAGAATAAAGATGTTTTGCCAAGAGCATTTTTCGTAGGGAAAACTATATTTTCTACAAGCAAAAATACAACAATAAAATTGATGCTTGACGATAATTTTGATCCGAGAAATATGGCGATAGTTGAAGATTCAAGCTTTCCATACGCAAGAGGGAGGAGCGATTGGGGAATTGGCAAAGCAGAAATTACCTATTATTCTCCAAACGAAATTATTGTAAATACGGATAATCAAAAGGAAGGATTTCTGGTTCTTGCGGATAATTTTTATCCAACATGGCATGTAAAGATTGATACCGAACAAAAAATTTATTTAACAAATTTTACCTTACGCGGTATTATCGTGCCAAAAGGTAGGCATACGATTTGGTTTTACGATACATTATTATGATGATAAGTGTAATTATCCCAAATTATAATGGGCAAGATTTATTGAGAAAAAATTTGCCAAAGGTTTTTGAAGCGATAGATGTTTATAAAGATGGAAAAAAAGAAATTATCGTTACCGATGATTATTCTAGCGATAATTCCATTAATGTGCTTCGAGAACTCAAGCCCAAAATGGAATCAGCGTATCCGGATATAATGTTTAAACTTATTGAAAACGATAAGAATCTTGGTTTTTCTTCAAATATTGACAGAGGGGTAGGAAATGCAAAAGGAGATATTCTAATTCTATTAAATACGGATGTGATTCCGCAAAAAGACTTTCTGGATCCTCTGTTAAGGCATTTTTCAGATCCGGATATTTTCGCAGTAGGATGTATGGACGAAAGTAAGGAGGAAGGAAAAACCATTTTGCGGGGGAGAGGGATAGGCTCTTGGAAAAGAGGTTTTTTTGTTCATTCCCGCGGAGAGGTTAATAGGAAAAATACTCTTTGGGTTAACGGAGGAAGCGGTGTTTTTAGGAAAAGCGTTTGGGAAAAACTTGGAGGATTTAATAAACTATATAATCCTTTCTACTGGGAAGATATTGATTTATCTTACAATGCATTAAAGTCAGGATATAAACTTATATTCGAGCCCAAAAGTATCGTTACTCATGAACATGAAAAGGGTGTAATAAAATTGCGTTATTCTAATTTTTATATAAAGAATACTGCATACAGGAATCAATTTATTTTCGTTTGGAAAAACATAACCGAGTTCGATTTACAAATGTCGCACATCATATGGCTTCCGTATCATTTTCTCAAAGCATTGGCGAATAAAGATTGGGCTTTTTTCGCTGGCTTTTTTCAAGCTTTTGTTTTACTGCCAAAAATTATACAATCAAGTTTTAGTGCCCAAAAATATTTCGTAAAAACAGATAAAGAAGTGTTAGGAGATTTTAAGTAATGAAATTATCAATTATTATTCCTGTTTTCAATGAGGAGAAAACGATTAGCGAAGTATTAAATAAAGTTAATGACGTTAATATCGCTGGAGTTGAGAAAGAAATTATTGTTGTTGATGACGGGTCGACCGATACGACGGCACTGGAAATTCAAAATTTAAAATTAAAAATTAAAAATTTAAAGTTTTTCCACCATGCGAAAAATCTTGGTAAGGGTTCAGCTGTTAGGACGGGGATAAAAAATGCAGCAGGAGATTATATTATAATTCAAGATGCGGATTTAGAGTACGATCCAAATGACATCAAAAAGCTTGTGGGATTTGTTAAAAACAATACTTCAGGAGTAGTCTACGGTACAAGGCTTAGGCGTTTACCTAATTTCAATAGAGACGAAAGGACTTTGGGTTTTCTCCTGCACTATTTAGGGAATAAATTTTTAAGTTTCTTAACAAGCATACTATATGGACAATGGATTACAGATATGGAAACAGGATATAAGCTTTTTTCCAGAAGCGTAGTTAAAGATATGAAACTTAATTCTAAAAGGTTTGATTTTGAGCCGGAAATAACAGCCAAGATCTTAAAAAAAGGCATCCGTATCATTGAAGTGCCGATTACAACTAATCCTCGGGGATATAATGAGGGAAAAAAACTAAATACCTTCAGGGATGGAACGATTGCCTTATGGACACTTTTTAAATATAGGTTTTTGGATTAATATGAAGAGATATAGGAAATTTATCTCTGCGCACTGGTTTGGTACTTGTATCCTATTAATTATTCTTCTTTCTGTTTTTCTTCGTTTCTACAATTATGAAAACAGATGGGGATTAGCTTATGATCAGGCTCATGACGCTATTGTTGCAAGATACGCTGTTGAGAACCATAAGATTCCCTTAGTTGGTCCTTTTTCGTCGGCGGGCCCATTTCAAACAGGCGGAGAATGGTACTGGTTTATTATGGCAGCAACTTTTTTTTCCCCAAATGCAGTAATAACGCCCTGGGTAGCATTAACACTTCTTTATACACTTTTTGTTTTATTGATTATCTTTGTTGGTAAAGAGCTGGTAAACGAAAAATTTGGATTAATAGTAGGTCTTTTAGCTGCGGTTTCCACAGCGCAAATTGCTCAAGCAACTAACCTAACGAACCAATCACCTCTTGCCATAATTGCTCTAGGTGCGATTTGGTCGATGATAATTTATGCTAAAACAAAAAAACTTAAGTATTTATTTCTTTTGGCGTTATTCGTAAGTCTTGCATCTACGATACATTTACAAGGCGCAGCCCTTATTGTTATTTTGCCAATAACAATTATTTTTAAAAGACCGCCTTTCGTAAAGGGAATAATTGCATTGCTGCTTGGGATTTTTATCCCATTGGTTCCGATCATTCTGTTTGATCTAAATAATAATTTCGTGAATAGCCATAGTATGTTACAGTATTATCTTTACGATCAATATAAAATTTCACTTGATGTACTTGGGAGGAGATGGTTGACATATACAGGTGTGTTTTGGCCAAATATATGGAGTCATGTTATCGGAGGCAATATGATAACTGGTTATATTTTAACAATTGGATTGTTTTTTATTACTCTTTATTCATTTTTCAAAAAAAGAATACAGGGGAAGTGGTGCATATTATTAATAAGTTTTTTATTAGCAGTTATCGTTCTTAGGTACACAAGAACCCCTTTGTATGATAGTTACGTTGTCTTTTTGCATCCATTTATAATTCTTCTGACAGGGTGGTTAATATACGCTGTATACAAAATGAAAAAATCGCTCGGCGTGCTATTGTTAATAGTAATTCTAGCCGGAAGCATTATCAAAGATGTCCGCCAAATTGGGAATGCTGAAAATTATACTGATTTTCAAGTGAAGAATTGGAAAAAAACATTAATATCTCAATTTCCCAGCAGCAAATTTGCCCTATATGACCATCAATATAAAACTGTAAATAAAAGTTTGCCATTAGTTCTTTATCTAGATTCCGATAGAAAAATATCCGACAATGGACTAAGGATAGGTATGACGTTTGCAACAATGAGTGGGGAATTTAAACAGCCTATTATTGTTGGTGATAAAACAGGACATCAAATCCTTGACTTAAGCAGTTCAACCAGCGCTCAATTAAAAAATGATGAATGGGTATTTATAAATCCAAGCGCAATTTACAAATCAACGGAAGAGTGGTTTTAGGATTTAGATTGTGCAATATTTTTTAGACATAATAATTTTTCTAGCGGCGATCGTTATTTGTTTTTATTTACCTGGAAAATTTTTACTCACAAAATTAAGACTTTTTCTTGATTCTCCTGAAGATTTATTTCTTCCTTTTGTTGTAGGTATAATGCTATTTACATTAGTTTCCTATATTTTTGCTTGGGTGAAATTAGAGATCGTAATCTTGCCCTTGTTTTTGATAATCAGTTTTCTCGCTTTTAAAAGTAAGAAATGCCTTCCTAAAAGTATTGAAAAATTTCATCGTTGGCCACTTATTATTGTAATTATCTTGTCGATTGTTTTTAGCATGAGCATGTTAACAAGCGGTGCATATGGAGATAATATTATCTTTAGAAAAGATGATTTATGGCATCTGGCATTGATAAATGAACTAAAAAATAATTTTCCACCAAGTCACCCAGGTTTTGCAGGAGTTTCCTTAAAAGGTTACCATTTTTTTTATAATTTTCTCTTAGCGAAAATTAGCAACATCTTCCTTGTTTCTCCTCTTTCGTTATATTTCCACTTTTTCCCATTATTTATAGCTCTTCTATGGGGATTAGGGGTGTATTCGTTTATGTATAAATGGAGCAAAAAAATATCGATTGCTCTTTGGGCAGTTTTTTTGACTATGTTTGGAGGAAGCTTTGCTTTTATTCTAAGACTGAGGGGGCACGAAAACTTAAGCTTAGACAGTGCTTTCGGAATACAGCAACCTGCAACAGCACTTATAAATCCGCCATTTTCAATTTCAATTGTCGTTGTTATTGCAGTTCTTTTTGCTTTTTACCAATATTTTGCAACTAAGAAAAAAGGCTGGTTAGTTTCCATAGTTTTGTGCATAGGTCTTATTAGCATGTTTAAAATTTACGCGGGAATAATATTGCTTGGAAGTATTTTATTGCTTACACTTTTACAATTGCTTAAGAGGAATTTTATATTTCTTATTGCGTGTTTTTTCATCGGAATTTTATTTGTTGTCACGTATGGAATTTTTAGGGATCCTTCATCTACCCTTATTTTTGCGCCGCTTTGGGCTCCTCATAGCGTACTTATAGATAATATGCCGTGGTATGGATATACGGAAAAAATGTATACCTATACAAAACTCTCTGTAACAAAAGGCATAATAGAAACAGAATTGTATTCTTTGTATGTTTTTTTCTTTGGCAATTTAGGTACTAGACTTATTGGATTGTTATTTTTACCTTTACTTCTATTGAAGCAATACAAAAAGCCGTCATTTTTTGCGTTAACTGTTTTAATAATGACAGCAATATCCATCTTAATTCCACTTTTTTTTATCCAATCAGGAAAAGTATTTGAAATAATACAAATGACGTGGTATTTCCTATTTTTCGTTTCTTTATTTGCAGTATTTGGATTTTATAAATTATTTAGCTTTGCTTACAGCAGAGTATTAAAAATTATTCTTTTTGCTCTAATATTAATTTTAACGTTGCCGTCAGCTTACGATAATTTCAGAGTCTATTTTGCATCGCTTGATTCTTCAAAGCTTTCGTTATCCAGTCCTTACTTTAAGGCAATGCAATTTTTAAAATCAGAAGGAAATTATAATGAAACTGTTTTGGAAATTCCTAATAAAAATATTACCGCAACAAAAGAAGATGTCATGAGATGGTATAGGGTATCAACGCCGGCAATCGTCGCATTTTCCAATAAAAGAAGTTATCTTAGTAATGAATATATTGATTTTACAGGAGCTGATATTGTACCCAGAGTAAACTTTATCCGTAAAATTATTTTACTTAATAATTTACCTTTAGGTGAACCTGCGGAATACGTGAGTCTACAAAAAGAAGTTGAGCAAGGATTAAGAAATAATAAAATCGTTTTTGTCTACAGTCCTTATCCTCTATTAGTTTTTGAAAAAACGAAATTTATTCATAAAATTTTTGAAAACCGAGCTGCTAGTATATATAGAGTGGAATACCAAAGTTATTAATAGTAGCATAATGGATATGGAAGAGATTGTGAGGCCAATCTGAAAGGATAAAGGTTTATATATAAATGTTATTTTATGATTACCCTTGGGTAAATAAATACTTCTAAATGTATAATCGGCGCGGTAGATTTTAGTTTCTTTATTGTCGACATATGCTTTCCATCCAGGGTAGTAATTATCAGAAAGAAAAAGCATTTGCGGAATATTGTTTTTCGTATTAATAATTATTTCTTGAGGCTTGTAGGAGATAATAGATATAGATGAATCGGATGAGGGTTTTGATAAATTAATAGTTTCTCCAGGATTGAGCTCTCTTGGTCTTTCTTCAAGAATAATGGTAGCTAAGAGATTGATGTCGGGATTAAAAATTAAATCCAAAATTTTCTGAGGATTATTTTGGATAATTATATCATTGGCTAGGAAAGCTCTGGGGAAAACCTGAGTATGTTCTAGTCCATGCCAATTTCCATTTTGCCATATAGATTTAAAAAGATTTTCAGGAAATTTGTTTACACCACTATTATTGGAATTTCGATCATCAAAATAAAGTACATATTTTATACCAAGAAGTGAAAGCAGACGCATTCTTCTCCTGTCTTCAAAAAAATTTTCTTTATCTCCTAATTCCGATAGTCTTGCTTCTATGCGGGGAATATCCTTAACAAGTTGCCCCCCGTTTTTGATAGCAAAAAGAAGTTCTCCATATCGTCTTGGAAAAACAGGATTTGCTCCTTCGACCGAATAGATACGTGCATACATTGAGATATTTTCTTCCATTGGTTGGCGAAGCGTTAGAAATCTATCCAAAGAATTTCTCGATTGCAAAAACAAAAGAACGGCGTTTTTTGGATAAAGAAATTCAGGATTACCAACGACAAGATATTTATTAAGGAAATAAAATTGTCCAATAAGCGTTAGGATGATAATTCCAACAATCGACAGCTTCAATATTTTTTTGAATCGCAATAAGATGAAAAGAAAAGAAAGCATGATGAACGGCAGAACGAGATTCTTTAGAAGAACAAGAACGTTGGTTTTTGTAGGAAATGATCCGTGTCTAATGATGTAGTTATTTAATTGTTGAAAAAATGCAAGATGGCTATAATTAAGCAATAAAATTCCGTAGAGGAAAATTAGCAAAAGAGATATGTATAAAACAGAAAAGATACCGAACATAAGTTTTCGGTCGTCCTTATCCTTCTTTTCTATGAATATAGATAATCCAAACGAAGAAAGGACTGCAATTGAGAAGGTAGTAATTATAAGTATGCGGCTTGGTAAAAATGTTGGAAGCAAGGGAAGCGGAAGTTGGAAAAACCATCTTGTAAAAGGCGAATCAAGAGTTAGGAAGAAAGAGAAAAAGGCAGAGAAAGTAAAAAAACCAATAAGAGGATTTATTTTTCTTTTAAAAATTGCATATCCGAAAAAAATAAATGGTACGAGTCCAGCGTAAAGAATCGTTTCCCGATAGAAGCCGCGGCCAAAAAAATTATACGCCCCAGGATTTCCAAAGATGTCTGGCATGAAAGCGTTGAAAGCATGGGTAACGGGAAGAAGATATTCTTCAAATAAGTACCAAGCGGACGAAGTGCTCCGTGGCGATTGAGTAAAAGCTTCTATTGATGGAAGCAATTGTACCGCTGATAAACATACAGAAAAAAAATAAATACCAATTATTCTAAGCGCGTATTGAAAAAAAGGAAGTCTTAACGTTCTAATGCGGAATAACCCGTATAAGAAAGATAGCGTAAGTATATAAAAAGTTATTTGGATAAATCCTCCGAATATCGAACAGGCAAGAGCAATAATGGCAATCAAGTAGTACCAAAGTTTTTTGTTTTTAAGATAACCCTCTATTCCAAAGAAAACAAGAGGAAGCCATAAGGCCGCCTGCCCCGCGGCTACATGTTCCTGGCTCCATACAAGCATGTATCCGGAGAAACCGAAAGATATCGCTCCAAGCCAAATGGCGGATTTTTTTAGACGAAAAAGGGTTAAGAAAAGATACATAAAAAATGCCGCCATGATTGGTTGAATAAGTAGTAGAATTTCCCATGCGATAATTTGTGGAAGAAAAAAATAAAAAATATTCAATGGGTAGAATATGCCGGATTGAAAATCAGCAAGGAATGGAGTTCCGGCAAAGATATAAGGATTCCAAAGCGGAATCGTATACTTTCCCAGCATTTCATTAGCAAATGTTCTTTCGGGGTAGAACAGGCGGATTTGGTCATCACCAATTGGCTTGTGAGGAATGCCTATTCCCCAGCCCGGAAATTTTTCTGTTCTCCAGGGAGAATAAACTTGAGCAAGAAAATTTGACGGAAAAAGAATCTTTCTATCGAAAATAACTTGTCTATAAATAAATAAAAGACCAGCAATTATAAATAGAATTATAAGAAAATTTGTATTCCAAAAGCGTTTCATCTCTAGCGATATTCTGTAATATTCTCTAAGTATGATATCATAATGAGGATTATAGCATCAGAGAATAAGCTTAAAATATATGAAGAAATTGCTCTATTTTTTTTTGTTTCTACTTACATTATCTAATGTATATCTTTCTTCTTCTTTGGTGCGCCATGGTGAAGTGAATTTCCCCAGCGATGTTGCCAGAGATTTTCTCTTGTTTGCGGAAATGGATCAGAAGAAAATTGTTTTTATCGGACCCAGATCCAGCACGAACAATCTTTTTCATGGTCCCCTTTGGACGTACATGAATTACCCGGCTTATGTGATCGGAAACGGCAATCCGGTTGTTGTCGCCTGGTTTTGGATTTTTCT
>JBBTZX010000038.1:19984-27624 GCA_038061125.1 Patescibacteria group bacterium
TATTAATCATTTGGTTTATTTACAGACATAAGCTTTGGAAGCACTTATTTACTTTTTTCCTAATCCCGGTATTTTTATCAAATTTCATTATTTTTGATCTGCGTAATAATTTGCGGATGTCCAAGGCAATTTTTTCAACAGGTGGATCTTTACACTTTTTTATAACGTTAAGATCTTGGTTGGAAAATAGGATTAACAATACGATTTCCTTACAGCTTTTTAATAACGACCCCAATACTCTTTTTGTCTATATTATTTTCGGACTCGTTATGATCGCAACAATTTTACTAATTAAAAATAAAAGCAAACACAGGCATATATATTTTCTTTTTCTTTTTTATTATTTCGGTTATATGATTCTTTCCTTTTTCAACAAAGGAATTCTGCTATTTCATTACGTTTATCTTCTTGTGCCCCTAACTACTTTATGGCTCGTTTCTTTTCTTGCAAGTAAATATAAAATATTCTTTTTACCCCTTATTGGTATTATTTTCTATTTTAGTTTTACTTCTGCTACTGGTTATGTGGGATCTCGAGAATCGCTATCTCTTACGGGAAAAGATTACAATTCCTGGAAGTCGTTAAGCGCTGTTGCCAAAGAAGTAATTGACTGGCAGAAAGATAATGAATTTGGCTATTTTGTCTTCGCGCCCGATGCGCTTGCATATCAGCCTCGGTATGCCATGATTTATAATTTTAAAGTATCTAATGCAAAAGCCTTTGAATATAAGAAAAAGCCTATTACATATGTTATTGCCGCTCCGCCCCCCGCAGATAATCCCTATATGACCCATTTATGGTGGCGTAAAGTTCAAGTAGGGATTTCGTCTGAACCCATTGAAGCTAAAAAATTTCCAAGCGGTTTTATAATTGAAAAGTTCAACTTAAGTCCGGAAGAACAGCGTATCCCGCACGTCAAAGCCATAGAGTTGGGAATTCATTTTCGCTAGTAGGGATTAAGGCTAATACGCCTAAAATATGATATCATAATAACAGCTTTAATTCCAAGTTATGTTTAAGAAGCATTTTCTACTTCTTTTAATTTTCTTTTTGGCTGTTTTCCTAAGATTTTGGCAATTAGGACAAAATCCGCCATCTTTAACTTGGGACGAAGCCTCTTGGGGTTACAATGCTTATTCTTTGGGAATTGATGGGAAAGATGAGTTTGGCAAATTCTTGCCGATTGACTATCTAGAGTCCTTTGGGGATTTCAAACCTCCGGTCTATGCATATTTAGATATAATTCCTGTTAAAATCTTTGGACTTACGGAATTTGCTACGAGATTTCCATCAGCGCTTTTTGGTGCCCTAACCGTTCTGATATCGTACTTTTTGGTTAAAAGGATATTTTATAAATCTAACAATGCTAATGCTTACGGCATTTTGACATCATTTATCTTAGCGATTTCCCCATGGCATATTATGCTCTCACGTGCCGCATTTGAAGCAAATATCGCCACTTTTTTTATAGTTGTAGGAGTATGGTTGTTTTTAGGAGGAATTCAAGAGAGAAAATGGTACCTATTGTTCTCCGCAATATCCTTTGCTCTATCAATATATACATTTAACACGGCAAGAGTTGTTGCTCCTCTGATTATTTTGATGTTGTGTATAGGATTTTGGAAAATACTCATGGGGAAATATACGCAAACTATAATGGCAATAATTATAGGAATATTATTATTGTTTCCCACTTTGAAATTTTTACTGTCTCCACAAGCAAGCTTACGTTTTCAAGAAGTAAATATTTTTTCCGACATAGATGTTGTTAAAACTGCAAACCAAGAAATTGCAAACGATAATAATTCTTCTTGGTCAAAAATATTACACAATAGGCGTTTAGCTTACGGCGTTGAATATCTTCGGCATTATCTTGACAATCTAAATCCAAGCTTTTTGTTCATCAAAGGAGACGGCAATCCTAAATTTTCAACCCAAACGGTTGGGGAGATGTACTTATGGGATTTACCCTTTCTCATAATAGGAATTTTATTTTTATTTAAGAAAAGAGAAGGATATTGGTGGATTGTGCCATTGTGGCTAGTTCTAGGAATAGTGCCTGCTGCTACAGCACGAGAAACACCACATGCGTTGAGAATAGAAACAACCTTGCCTACATTTCAAATTCTTGCAGCAGTAGGATTTTTAACAACTATAAATCTACTTAAAAAATACAAAAAATTGACAATATCTATTCTAGCGTTTGTTTTATTAATAAATTTTATGTATTTTTATCATGATTATCTCATACATTATCCTAGGGAATTTTCCGGTGAGTGGCAGTACGGATACAAAGATTCCATAAGTTATGTAGAAAGCCAAAAAGATAATTTTGATCAGATTGATATCACTATGGCGTTAGGTAGACCTTATATCTATTACTTATTTTATACAAAGAAAAACCCGAAAGATTATAGACAGGAAGCTATGATACAGAGGGAAGTCTTTGGTTTTGTTAATATAAATGGTTTTGATAAATACAGATTCGCAAAGAACTTATCCGATATAGACAACAAAAATAAAAAAGTTCTTTATGTTAATACGCCAAACGATGTTCCAAATAGCGCCAATATACTTAAAACTTTTTATTTGCTAAATGGCAATAAGGCTCTCGTAGCATACACGTTATGAGTAGAAAACTTACATTAATTTTGATTATAGCCGTTGTAGTTTTGGCTTCCATATTAAGATTGTGGCAATTGGGAAAAATTCCCGCTTCACCCGATTGGGATGAGGCTGCATTAGGTTACAATGCGTATTCGATTATGCATACCGGACGGGATGAATATGGTAAGTTTCTGCCTATTATCCTAAGGTCTTTCGATGATTATAAACCTGCGCTTTACGCATACTTCTCAATACCAATAATAAGCATTTTTGGTTTAGATGTTTTTTCTGTAAGATTGCCATCTGCAATTTTTGGCATATTAACCGTCTTGGCTTCGTTTTTTTTGGTAAAGGAATTATTTAAAAAAGACAACATTGCCCTTTTGTCGTCATTTCTCTTGGCAATTTCTCCTTGGCATATTCAATTTTCTCGAGTTGCTTTCGAGGCAAACGTTGGTGTGGCTTTAAATGTTTTTGGAATATTGTTCTTTCTAAAAGCTTTTAAAAAACCATGGTTTTTAAGTCTAAGCGCTTTAATGCTGGGATTGAGTCTTCACGTATATCAAAGCGAGAAGGTTTTTGTCCCACTTCTAATAGCGATTCTCGTAGGTTCTTTTAGAAAAGAGTTTGTTTCATTAAGGAAAAAATACATATACACATCAATCATAATTTTTGCAATTATTTCTTTACCGTTGATTATTTTTACTTTAACAAATAAGGATGCACTTTCTAGGGCTAAAGGCGTTAGCATTTTTTTCAATACTTCGATAATTGAAGCAAATACGGAAAAAATTGCAAGAGATACGGTAAATAATGACATTTTGGGATTAGTTTTGGATAATCGTAGGGTAGAATTTGCAAAATACGTAGCTAATGGTTATCTATCCCATTTAGATTTAAACTGGCTTTTTATAAAAGGTGACATTGCTCGTCATCACGCGCCAGGA
The DNA here is from genome assembly GCA_038061125.1 of Patescibacteria group bacterium. Lineage (GTDB taxonomy): Bacteria > Patescibacteriota > Microgenomatia > Levybacterales > UBA12049 > JAUSEW01. The sequence goes on from JBBTZX010000038.1 coordinate 23,539, forward strand.
ATGGGGCTTATGTATCTTATTGAGTTGCCATTTTTATTAATAGGTATTTATAGTTTGATATTTGGTAAATTTGATAAAGCAGTGAAAGTATTTACAATATTGTGGTTTTTGATTGTACCTATTCCTGCATCGGTAACTAATGACGTCCCTCATGCTGTAAGAGCTATTAATTTTTTACCAATATTACAGATTTTAACAGCGATAGGAATCCTTTTTGCTTTGCAAAAAATATCAAATATCAAAAATCAAAAATCAAAAATACAGATTAAATATTTAATTTTTTCTTTGTTTGTTTCGTTTTTTATCTTTAATTTTACATATTATCTCAATCAGTATTTTGTTCAGCAAAATTATTTTAATGCAAAATATTGGCAATACGGATACGAAAATATAGTAGATTATGTTGCCACTGTTCAGAAAGACTACAGAAAAATAATTGTTTCCAATACGGGGACAATGGATCAATCCTATATGTTTTTTCTATTTTATTTAAAGTACGATCCTCACAAATATTTATCAGAAGGAGGAACATTGAGCGGAAAAATTGAAGGCGAGAATAAGTTTGCCAATCTAGAATTTAAAAAGCTTAATTACTATCAGGAAAATGGAAAGAATATCCTATTGATAGGGTCTCCATCCGATCTTCCTGAAGTATTTAAAACAGTACATGAGATTAACTTTCCCGATAAAAGTTTGGCAATAAAAGTAGTTGAAAAAAACAAATGAAAATTAATAAAATACTTGAAATTATCTTATTATTTTTTATTTTAGGCATAGCAATGTTGCCGCGATCTATAGAGGTTTTAAATAAAAACTATATATTTGGTTTTGATCAAGGTAGAGATTATTTAGCAGTTAAAAGCATAGCGGTTGATCACAAATTTACCCTTATTGGTTCTGAAGTTGGAGCGGGAGCAGCAGGATTAAACGGAATTTTTCAAGGGCCGTCATACTATTATCTTCTCTCAATTCCATTTCTTCTTACGAGGGGAGATCCTTATAGCGGTGTAGTTTTAATGTTTATATTTAGTTCTCTTAGCGTTATTTTTTCATACTTCTTCGGAAGAAAAGTGTTCGGAGCGATAGGAGGATTAGCTACTGTTCTCCTTTTGGCTTTGTCTCCAATGTTTATTGCGCAAGCTCGCTTTACATGGAATTCAAATCCATCAACATTATTTATTTTGTTAGCATTTTATTTTACCTATCTTGGGATGGAAAAGAAAAATAAATATATATTCCTGTCTTCTTTTTTTGCAGCTTTTGTTTACAATTTTCAATTTGCAGTTTCAATTCCATTATCCGTTTCTGTACTTCTGTTTTATATTTTCATAATCAAGATAAGGGAGATAAAAAAATATCTTATTTTAGTTGCAGGTTTCATTGTTGCTTTTTTACCCATGCTTCTTTTTGAGAGCAGGCATGGCTTTATGGGAATAAAAGGTTTCGTAGTCTATCTATTTGAACATAAGGAAGCAGGAGCAAGTTTTTTGCCATCACAAAAGATTATTATTGATCACATAAATTCATTTTTCAATGCTTTCATGGATGTTTTTCCCAAGAATACAATTTCTCCATATATGCTCTTAATAATAGTTTTGGTTCCGGCAGTCTATTGCTTGTGTAAAGAAAAAGACAGAAATCTTAGAAAATTTATCAGCTTTTTATTTTTACTTTTTCCGGTACATTTCTTAGCTTTTCTATTTTTTAGAAATGCCATATGGGTGTACTACCTAATAGCTTTAAATATCTCATACATATTGCTTTTTTCTTATTCGGTTGCGTCTTCTTTTAGAAAGAATAATCTGGTTCTGAAGATTTTCTATCTGGGATTTTTATTCTTTATCGTAGTCAAAGCTTTGCCTATGCTTATGGGAGTTTTTGCTTATGATTACGGAGATTACGGTGGTACGGCGAAAATTAAAGGAAAAACAGATGCAATAGATTTCATCTATAATGATGCTGAAGGAAAAAAATTTAGCCTTTTTATTTTTAGTCCACCTATTTATACCTATCCCTATGATTATATTTTGTGGTGGCATGCGAAAGAAAAATTCGGCTACCTGCCAGGTGATGTTAAAAGAGGAACATTCTATCTTTTAATAGAAAAAGATAACGATCAGCCATGGAGACAGAAAGGGTGGCTTGAAACAGTTATAAAAGATGGAAGTATAGTCTGGGAGAAAGAATTAAAAAGCGGTTTTATTGTTCAAAAACGGATAGCTAAATAAATGAAGAAAATAATTTTTCCTATCGTTTTCATTCTTATTTTAATTTTGGGGTTCGGATTACGTTCCCAAGAAATGATTTCCCGTAATTTTTTGTTTCTTTTGGATCAGGGAAGAGATATGGTGGCGGTTAAGGGTATCCTATACAATCATCATCAAACTCTTATTGGACCATCTACAAGTTTAAGGGGCGTATTTCAGGGTCCTCTGTGGTACTATTTGTTAGCTTTTTCTACGGGAATTTTCAGCGGTGATCCGTGGGGAGGTATAGTTCTAATGGTTATAATAAGTATGCTGGTTCTTCTGACTGTATATTTTTGGATGAGAAAGCTTTTTGGAGAAAAAGCCGCTCTTGTCACTCTTTTTCTTTTCGCAGTATCTTCCGAAGCTTGTGCCGCAGCAACCTATGCCTGGAATCCTCATCCAATGTGGCTTTTGATTGTAATCTATATTTTCGCCTTTTATAGCACTATCTATAAAACAAATAAGTTTAATATCCTACTTTGGCCGGTGATCGGACTGATGTTTCATTTTCAAACCGCTCTGGCGGTTTTTATTTTACTCGCCAGTGTAATTTATGTTTTAATTTTTGCCAGAAAAATAGTTCTAAATAGAAATTTTACAATAGGAATTGGCTTGTTCTTGCTGATGTTTCTTCCGCAAGCAGTCTTTGATATACGGCATGATTTCCTAATGTCCAGATCGGTCTTGAGTCTTCTTACGGGGTCAGAACGAGGACTATTTGTAGGCGGAGAAAAAAGCGGATACTTAGGATTGCTTGGAAGCCATCTGGATTCTTTATATGGCAACTTTAGATCGGCTTTTATAAATGACGGCTTGGCTAAATATTTGCCAAATTTATTTATAGCCGTAATTTTGTCATCAATTTTATTGATAATAGGTAAGACTAAGGTTTTTTTAAAAAAAGAATCAGAATTTGTATTATTTATCGCTAAGCTTCTGCTAATTATTATTTTATTGACTTTCGTTTATCCATTCCCCTTGCGCTATTGGTTCTTAACAGGTTTTCAATCGTTTTACTTAATTATTTTAGGTCTGTTGTTGAGTAAGTTTTTAACCAATAGATTGGGTGTGATTTTTGTGGCTTTACTTTTCGCTATTCTAATTTTCTATTCTTGGCAAAGGATTGATTTATTATATTTTAATCCACCAAATGATGGCGGAGCAGAAAAAATAAAAGGTAAATTAAACGCCATTGATTACCTTTATAACCATTCCAAGGATAAAAACTATGGTCTTTTGATTTTTACTCCTGCTGTTTATACCGATGCCTATGATTATCTGATATGGTGGTATGGCATGAGGCAATATGGCTATGTGCCTTATGCGGGCAAGAAGGAAACATTTTATTTGTTAATTGAGCCTGATCATTCCAAGATGTGGAGCTATGAAGGTTGGCTTCAGACAGTAGTGAAAACAGGCAAGATATTGGAGACAACCACTTTGTCAACAGGACTGATTATTCAGAAGCGTTCAATGTAGTAAAATAACGATATGTTTCACAAAAGGAATATTTCATTAATCGTTCTTATCCTAATCTCAATAATTCCCATTCTAGATCTTTTCAGGCCGGGTTTGCCTTTGACCCACGATGGTCAGGATCATGTTGCCCGCATTGCTAATTTCTATCAAAATTTAGCTGAGGGAAATATTATTCCTAGATGGGCAGGAAATCTGAACTGGGGGTACGGACATCCCATCTTGGAATTTCTTTATCCTTTGCCTTCATATTTTGCTTCATTTTTTCACCTTTTAAAATTTACATTGGTTGATAGTGTAAAGTTGGTTTTCGGCATATCATTTATTTTAAGCGGTCTGTCGATGTACATCTTTATTAAAG
>JBBTZX010000039.1:0-1762 GCA_038061125.1 Patescibacteria group bacterium
GGATTATTCCTAAGATCCAAAACTAAACCTTTTATATTTTTATTTTGACTAATTTGCAAATTTAGTTTATTTATCAAATTCGTCCAGTCCTGATTCGTTGCGTCTCCAAATTGCGAAAGCTGAATATAGGCTATTTCAACGCAATTCTTACATTCTTCGTCTATCTTCCATTTTCCATTTTCTATCTTCCAAGGTTTGATCCATCCATCAACGCTTTTAATCGTAATTATATCTCTTACTATGGTGATTTCCGAAGAACTAGCGGCATCCTTATGCAGTAAAGTTAACATAACCGACGTACCTTTCTCTCCCCGTATTTTGGCAACTGCCTGCTGAAGCGTCCATCCTGCAACTGCTTCCTTGTCAACTTTGACAATAGTGTCTCCCGGTTTTACCCCTGCCTTTTCCGCCGGACTTCCGTTAAGAGGGGCTATAACTATAATATCTTTATCCTTCATCCCAAGCTCTGCGCCGATTCCGGAAAACTGTCCTGCCAATCCTTCTTTGAAATTGTTGTTTTGTATTTTCGGCAAATAAACAGTATATGGATCTCCAAGGCTTTGAATCATACCTGAAATCGCGCCGTTAAGCATTTTTTGCGGATCGAGTTTCGACTTATCGTAGTAATCCAAAGAAAGCTTATCCCAGACTGTCCAGAAAAGTGAAAAATCAATATTGGTCAAAGCACTGGGGGGTTCCTTACTTGATACTGAAATCTTGGGTTTGTAGTTTTTCCAGTCAACCGCAACTTTATTAACGCCGATATAATAACCAAAAAGCGCGGAAATTAAAATTATTAACAGAATACGAAAGGCAGTATTGTTTTTCATCGGAAGCCTAGACTACGACGTATGGTAAAAGAGCCAAAAATCTGGCAAGTTTTATATTTTTGCTAAGCAACTTTTGGTGTTTTGCGCAAAGGCCGTTTCTGGAAGCAGGAACAATCTTGCCTCGTTCCGTAAGCCATCTTCTCAAAACTTCTGCCTCTTTAAAAGAAGGTTCCAGTTTCTTGCTGCAGAAAAAACACTCTTTGGGCGCAGGCTTCATTCTTCTTCGTTTGGTAAATTTTTCTTTAGCCATACATTTAGTTATTAGTTAGTTGTTATTAGTTAGTTGTTAGAATGGTATATCGTCCGGCGCAACTTCTTCGCTTGCTTCTTCCTTCGGCTCTTCTTTTTCTTCCTTTTTTTCCTTGCCTTTAGCTTTCTCCGCGGACTCTTTGGCTGGTGCAGACGCTTTCTTTTCTTCTTCCGCTGCTGCCGGCTCTGTGCCATTTTCAGAAACTCCAACTCCTTCTGGTCTTCTGTCCAAAAGTATCATGTCCTGGATAACTATCTCCGTTGTTGTCCTTTGATTTCCATCCTGCCCTGTCCAGCTTCTGGTTGTAAGCCGTCCTTCAACATATACTTTTCTTCCCTTAGTCAGAAATTGACTGCATAATTCCGCCAGCTTATTCCATGAAACAATTCTATGAAATTCCGTTTCTTCGCGTTTTTCTCCGGCTTCTGTTTTCCAAGTTCTATTGGTTGCAATAGAGAAAGAGCAAACAGCTGTGCCATTCGGCGTGTATCTTAATTCCGGATCTCTAGTCAAATTTCCGATTAATTGTACCCTATTCAAACTTCGTGCCATATTCTTACTATTTCTCTCTTATCAATAAGTGTCTTAATATATCTGCTTCTTCCCTAACTCTTTTCTCAAAATCCGAAGGGACAACGTCTTTTCCTTCCAATTTTAAATCCAAAAAAATCCCTCTTGTTTC
>JBBTZX010000040.1:0-10800 GCA_038061125.1 Patescibacteria group bacterium
AACTTTTTTGTATCGTCTATGGATCCATCATCAACAATTATAAGCCTGAAATAAATATATCTTTGAGATAAAACCGAAAAGATGGCGTTTAAGATAATATATCCACGATTAAACGTTGGCAAGATTACATCTACATATTTCTTAGATTTGTCGGCAATGTTATGCATAAAGTTGGATTAGTATACGTCTTATTTGGTCAATCCGCAACAAGGATACTCATTTCCAACCCTTCTGCCAGTTTTATCGAAAGACCGGACTTTATAATTAATGCTCCCCGTCTTATCCAATTCGGAAGACCGATATGGAAAGAGGTGGCGCCAGAGGGAATGTAACATTTTGTTGACAACTGGATTTAACAGCTGTTATTCTTAAAATATGCACAAAAACGAAAAAGGGCCTGCCTCGCCGAGTCAAGGCGGGCAAATCCTTTTAATAGTTGTTTTGGTAATGATAGTTTCTCTGACAGTTGGTTTATCTGTTGCTTCAAGGAGCATTACGAATTTGCGTACTTCAACAGAGGAAGTTAATTCGCAAAAAGCTTTATCTGCAGCCGAAGCAGGAATTGAGCAATCAATATTATCAAATGCTTCTATAGCAAGCGGTGAAATTTACATAGGCACTAGATATTCAACAACAGTTACGGAAGTTAAGGGAACAAGTTTTTTGGTTAAGGGGGGGAATACGATTGCGCAGGATGAGGGAGCAGATATTTGGTTATCGGATTATTCTAAAGATTCTGCCAAACTATATTTAAATCCTTGGAGCGGCAATCTAACAATTTACTGGGGAAATTCTGCGGATTCCTGCTCAAATCCTGCTTTGGAAATAGTTATTGTTTCCGGGACGAAAATTTCCCCGAAGATTAACCGTTATGCATTCGATCCGTGTCTTTCGCGGGTAAGCAGCAATCATTTCACTCAAGCCTCATCAGGCGGAAGCGTTGCGGGTGTGAATTTTCTATTTTCAACTCCTCCAATTGGCGTCGTATCAGGATTAATAGCCAAAATTATTCCTCTTTATTCGTCAGGACAAATAGGAGTTGTCGGCACATCCTCCTTGCCTTCCCAAGGTTTTGTTATTGATGCGCTTGGACAATCCGGCGGCACTAGCAAGAAAATTAATGTTTTTAACGGCTATCCGGAACTGGCGGCACAATTTTTTTCCTATGGTCTTTTTTCGCATTAATAGTATAAATTATGAGTAATTCATCTTTTGGATTAGACATCGGAGTAACCAATATCAGAGCCGTCTGGTTGGATTACGCGAAAGAGGGCTTTTTATTAAAGGCATCTGCTATCGCCCCTACTCCTCCCAAAAGCGTTCTGTCCGAGTCCCCTTTAGATCAGGAGGAAATGGCTCAAGCTATAAAAAACGTTGTGGATAAAGCCAAAATAACAGTGAAAAACGTTAACATAGCATTTCCGGAAAATCAGGTCTATACGAAAGTTATAGACATGCCGGTTCTTTCCGATAAGGAGCTTGCCTTTAGCATCTATTGGGAGGCAGAGCAATATATTCCCGTACCTCTTCCGACAATCACTTTGGTTTGGAATGTTTTAAAAAGACCCGAAAAAATAGAGGTAGGATCAACAGGAAAAATGCAGGTTCTGATGGTAGGAGCGCCAACCGCACTCATCAATAAATATCAAAAAATACTTTCAATGGCAGGGCTAAATATCGTGTCAATTGAAACAGAGATACTGTCTGCGATAAGATCTTTGGTTCCTTTTAAAGCAAATGCAGCTTTTGTTGTTCCGCCTACAACAGTGATAATTAGTATCGGAGCAGTTAGTACCTCGCTGGCAATTATAAAAGAAGGAATACTGGTTTTTACTTATTCTATTCCGATAGGAGGAATAGCCATTAACCGCGCCATTGAGTCTGATTTCGGGTTAACTTTACCCCAAGCTGAAGAATATAAGAAAACTTACGGTTTTTCCAAAGAAGGTGTTGGAGGAAAAATTGGGAAATCCATAGAACCCATTTTGACTTCGATTGCGGCAGAAGTAAAAAAATCTTTAGCTTTTTATGCGCAAAAATACAATAACCAATCCCCGATTCAGCAGATCTTGCTTTCGGGGGGAACGGCCAAACTTCCAGGAATCGATCTTTTCTTTGCGCAAGATACAGGCATAGAAACTGCTATCGGAAATCCCTGGAAAGTTTTAGCCAATCAAGAAGTCCCCAAAGATATAATAGATGGAGCTTCCGATTATTCAGTAGCCGTAGGTTTGGCTATGAAAGGTTATGACTAACGATATTAATCTTTTGGTAGGAAAAGACGCCAACTACTTACGGCAGAAAAAAATACTGTCGTTGGCAAGGCTAATGGCATTTGTTTCATTAGGAATAGTTGTTTTACTTTCGGTAATCGCCTTTTTTCTCAACAGCCAGTTTTCCCCGACACTAATAAAAAGCCAAGAAGATGCGGTTTTGCAGAGTCTTTCTAAGCTTAGCAAAAAACAAGCGAAACTTTTCATAGTGAACAACAGAATTACGAATATAGCAACGATATTAAATAAAAGAGTTGATTATTATAAAATTTTGAGTCTTATCCTGGATAAAATTCCAACCAATGTTTCCATAGACAAAATAGAAGTGGATAAAAAGCAGATTTCACTGACGATATCGTCCAATTCCTTAATTCCGATAGATGCATTAATTAATAATTTTGTAGATATGGTAAAAAATAAAAAGCTAATAAATTCACTGACGCTTAATTCCTTAACTTTGAATGCGAAGACAAGCCAATACTCAATATCTTTGAGTGCGAGTCTATAAATTATGAATAATAAAGTAAATATTGACGCTGACACTCTAAAATTTCTCTACGCAAAATATAAAGAATTTTTGGTTCCGGTAATGGTAATGGTTGTTTCTATAATTCTTCTTATCGTATTTGTAATACCTCAATTGTTAGCTTTTCTATCAAACATAGATGCGATAAAAGAAGAAAATTCCAAGCTTTCCGTATTGAAAGAAAATTTAAACGCAATCACAATTGTTAGCGATTCAACTTTGGATTCGCAGTTAAAAATTACAAGCGCGGCTTTACCTTTAACTAAAGATTTTACAGGAATACTAAATGCGCTCGCTACCTCTTCAAGGATATCCGGAGCGTCTTTAGGAACTTTCGAATTTCAAGTTGGAGATATATCGTCAACACAGCCAAATCAATCCGGTTTTCCATTTCTAAAAATGGCGTTAAATGTAAACGGAGACATAAAAACTGTCAATAGCTTTATCAATTCTCTTTCGAAAGCATTTCCTTTGTCCGAGATTACCGGAGCAGCTATTGGCAATGGGATTTCAACTATCAATCTCTCTTTTTATTATAAACCTGTTCCTGCTAATGTTATTAGCAATAATGTACCGATTAATTCTGTTTCCAAAGACGGACTTAATTTAATTAGCAATCTGTCTTCATTTAGCAATTCTTCTGTAAATCTGCCTTTATACAATGCTTCTCCAAGCGGCAAAACTAATCCTTTTTAGAAGTTTTTTCCAGAAGATCAGGGCGAAGCTTTTTAGTAATTTTTAACGATTGATTTTTTCTCCAATTATCAATTTCCGCATGATTGCCTGAAAGAAGTACTTTCGGAACGGTTAATTCTTGATATTTTTCAGGTCTGGTATATTGAGGATATTCTAAATAATCGGAAAAAGATTCCGTATCCGTAGCGCCCTTCTTAAGAACTCCGGGTAATAGTCTAATTACAGCATCCGCCACAAGCATCACGGGGATTTCTCCTCCGGTAACGATGAAGTCCCCGATTGAAATTTTCTCGTCAATAAATTTTTCTATTCTTTCATCTATTCCTTCGTAATGTCCGCAGACAAGAATTAAATGTTTCAGTTTGGATAATTGCGCTGCCTTTTTTTGCTTAAAGACAGAACCGTGCGGGTCAAGAAGAATTACTCTCTGCTCATCTTTTTTTAGTGTTTTATTTTTAGTTTCTTCTATTGCTTTTGCCAAGACATCAACTCTTATCACCATTCCCAATCCCCCTCCGTAAGGCTTATCATCAACGCTTTTATGTCTTCCAATTCCATAATCACGAATATCGACAAAATTTATTTTGACCTTTTTTTTCGCTATCGCGTTTTTGATGATTGAATAAGCAAAAGGACCGATGAACATTTCGGGGAATAAAGTAAGAATTGAGATAGTCATCTTCTACTGTTTGGGGGTTTCAAAAAGAGTAATATTTATTCTTTTGTTCTGTTTTATTGCCGGCATCCGCATAAGATTTCTTACAGCCCTTATCACTTTTCCGTTTTTTCCTATAATTTTTCCCATATCTTCCTCTGCGACTTTAATCGTAAAATTTATTATCCCATCTACTTCTTCCTCTTTTATTTCTATATCTTTGGGATTGTCTACGATTGAAGAAACGATGTGTTGTAATGCTTTTTTCATGATTTCAATAATTCCATAACGCTTGGAGTGGGCTGGGCTCCTTTGGAAATCCAGTAGTCATATCTTGCTTTGTCTATCTTTTTATCCATTGAGTTAACTCCTTTTTCGTACCAACCCAATGTTTCAATAGGCTGCCCGTTACGTCTGGATCGTTTTTCCTTAACGACAACACGAAATCGGTTTTCACCTTTTCTTCCCATTTTCGCTAATCTAATTACAACTGACATAAAGCTATTTTATCATTATTTGCCGATCTTCTCAAGGGCTTCCTTTGCGGCGTTTTCTTCTGCTTCCTGTTTTGATTTTCCGATTCCCTCCCCGTATATTTTTTCTTTTACGAAAACAGCTACGCTGAATAATTTCGCATGCGAAGGTCCAACTTCCTTCATTACTTTATAAAGCGGTGAGTTCCTCATTTTTGATTGGACTAATTCCTGAAGAAGACTTTTAGGATCTTTAAGAGAACCCTCAATCAGGCTTTCCAGTGTATTTAATAAGACATTTTTTATAAATTCAGATACCGCTTCTAAGCCTTGGTCGATGAAGAGTGCTCCCACAAATGCTTCGAAACTGTCTGCCAAAAGACTTTGATTTTGTCTTCCTTTTGACTCCTCTTCCCCTTTTGATAGTAAGAGCAATTCTCCGAAGTTCAACTCTTTTGCTGCTATAGCCAAACTTTTGGTATTCACGATAAGAGAGCGAAGATTGGTTAATTTGCCTTCGTCATAGTCGGGATATTTATTGAAAAGAAAGTTAGAGACGATAAGCGAGATTATGCTATCTCCCAAAAATTCCAAACGTTCGTTAGAGGGAATTTTTTCCCCGCCTTGCCGCGAGGCAGGCTTTACCTCATTCAAATAGGATCTATGCGTAAAAGCCTGTTTAAAAAGTTTAGGATTATTTATTTTTGGCAGATTCATATAGGATAACCTTTCCCAGAGCCCCATTAATAAATGATGGACCGGTATCTCCGGAATATTCTTTGGCTAATTCTATTGCTTCATCGATGATTACTTTCGGCGGTTCTTTCTTTTCTACCAAAAGCTCAAATATTGCGAGTCTTAGAATTGCCAGGTCAACCTTGTTGATTTTATCAATTGGAAATTCAGGGGCTGCTTCTTCGATTGTTTTATCAATAAGCGCTTTTTCTGAAAAAATAGTTTTTGCCAATTCGCTTGCTCTTTGTTTATGAAAGTCTATTTTAAATAATTCTTCGACAAGTTTCTGGCGTTTTTTATGTCGGGGGTCAAGAGCGCTTTTCATGCGGTTTTTTCTTCTTTACTCTTTTTTTCCTTGAGAGCAACAACTCTTTTGCCTTTGTAAAAACCGCAGTATTTGCAAATAGTATGAGGCAAAATTACTTCTTTACAATTTAGACAACGGATGAAACTCGGGCGCTCAAGCTTTATGACTGCCCTTCTTTTGCCTTGTCTTGCCCGTGAATGTCTTTTTTTCGGTTCTTGCGGCATAATATTTGACTTTTAGTTTTTCTATAAACTATGAACAATTAACTATTAGCTAATTTGTATTATACTCAATTTTTCCCGCTTTCACAATAGTTGGATTACAAATCAGGGAAACTAATGCTTGACACCATGGGTGATTTTGGTATAAATTATATTCGCAATGGGAAAAGAGATGGGTGAACGTACAGCTGGCACTTCTGGTAGGGCGAATAGGCAATTTGAGCGTTTCCTTCTGGATTTCAAAGCATTCACGAGAAGGTTAAGAATTACTGGCGGAGAAGTTATAGCGCATTTCACAATTGACCATCCGAATAAAAAAATTGAGATCGAGCGGATCTCCGAACCTCAAATCAAAGCATAAAATTTAATTCTGCACTTCAAAACCCTTAATTTACAAATGATGATTTAATCTGGAGAGATTTGTTTTGTGCTAATATTTTTTACTTTGTTTGCACCCTTGGGGTGGATTTGTAGCTACACGTGCGGATTTAGTCAAATTTTGTACCTTCGTGGTGGAATAGAATGGGCATATCTAGGGCGAATAAATTTATCCTTTTTTTACTCGGTAATAGCTTCCTTTGGTTTCTCCGCCCTTTTCTATAAATTTTCCGTCGACAAGTTTTTTCAGATCATATCTAAGAGTACGCGGAGGAACTTTCAGAAATCTTCTTCGTATAATGTCAAAAGAAACTATAGAATGGTCTTTAATAATATGAAATATTTCCTCTTGTCTTGAAGGAAGAAATATTTTTTCGGTTTTAGAAAGTTCTTGTTCAATTTGCTTTTTTATTCGATTTATCTGCGCAAGGAATGTTCCCAACATAAAAAGTAGATATTGATTCGTTTTTTTGGCACCCTTATCCAAATAAAAATAATATTCATCTTTATGTTCGTCCAAGTACTCCTCAAAAGGAATCGTAAAGGTAAAATCCCAACCTTTTGATTTCAAAATAGCCGATATCAAAAGTCTGCCGACTCTGCCGTTTCCATCCAAAAATGGATGAATTTTTTCAAAAACAAGGTGCGAAATAAAAGCAACGATTAGAGGGAATTTTTCTTTCTCAGAATGAATATAAGCTAAAAGGTCATTTAATAATCCTGAAATTTGCGCTGGAGGGGGCGGCATATATACAGCAACTCCCGCCTGATTAAAGATTGCGCTTACTTCTTTCCTAAAATAACCGGCATTAAATGTAATATTTTTCAAAACTAACGCATGCAATTGCGAAAGCGTATCTTTTGTAATGCTATTTCTTCTCATCTTCTTGTCTATAAAACGAATCGCAGAAACAATATTGAATATTTCTCTTTTTTTAACGTCTTCTGTCTTTTCAGATTCAAGATCGGTAAAGGTAAGCGGGTTTCCCTCAATTCGAGCCGAAAAAAGAGAGCTTTTTAAAAGGCTTACGCGTTGGATTTTTTCTTTTAACGGCAAGGGAATCTTCAATGACGAAAAGAACATTCGCGAAGCTTCAATTTTGGTTAAAAGTACTAGCATTTCGGGATTAATGGTGAAGTCGGGAGGAATCTTCATATCCATACATTACCATATCTTGCCGAATATTGCCATATCCTGCCTAAAATTACAGCGTTAAGACCTCACCTGCGGGATTAATCTTGGGAGATTTCTTTCGTGTTGATATTTTTTATTTTTTCCAAAAGCAAAGGATATTGAGATAGTTTGGGAAAGATTTTTTCCGCTTCTTTTTTGGTTTTTTCGATTAATTCAAAATCCGAAAAACTGGCGATTTTAAGCAAGCCGTGTCCGTGCTGCATAGTGCCGTATAATTCTCCGTGGCCTCTTAATTTTAAATCCAGTTGGGCAAGTTCGTTGCCCAAAGACAGAGTTTCCAGAGCTTTTAATCGTTCAATGGTTTTGGGATTTTTTGATTGAGTGAATAACAAACAATATGCTTGAGCATCGCTTCTGCCTACTCTTCCGCGCAGCTGATGCAATTGGGCAAGACCGAAGCGTTCGGTCTCCTCAATAAGAATGATATTGGCATTCGGGATATCAATTCCAACTTCTACAACTGGGGTAGCTACCAAAATATCTAATTTCCTATCCTTGAATTTCTTAAGCACTGTTTCTTTTTCTTTCGTCTTTAGTCTGCCATGCAAAATACCCAATTTCAAATTAGGGAAAACAGTTTTCTTAAGCAATTCATATTCCTTAGTTGCCGCCCTGACGGTTTTCAGAGTTTCGGATTCTTCTATGAAAGGGCAAATGATAAAAGCTTGTATTTTCGTATCCTTGATTTGTTTTTCAATCCACAAATAAGCGTTTTTTCTTTTTTCCGTAGGCACCAGCCAAGTTTTAATTTTTCTTCTTCCCTTCGGCATTTCGTCCAAAAAGGAAAGATCCAAATCTCCATACATAGTTAAAGCAATAGTTCTTGGTATTGGTGTTGCAGTCATGGATAGAAGATGGGGATTTTTTCCTTTTTTTCTGATTATTGCTCTTTGTTCCACTCCGAATCTTTGCTGTTCATCAATAACGACTAAACCTAATTTGTCTATTTTTCTTTTATCATATAATAATGCGTGCGTACCAATGAGAATATCAAAACTTGTTTTTTCCTTTATCTTTATTCTTGATTTTTTATTCATAATTCTTTTCTTCGTAGATCCCGTTACTAAGCCAACTTTTATTCCAAATGGAGAGAGAAGTTTTGAAATAGTGTTGTAATGCTGTTGTGCCAAAATTTCCGTAGGTGCCAGAAGAACAGATTGAGAACCATTCAGAAATGCTGCATACATGGCAATTGCAGATACCACGGTTTTGCCGCTTCCGACATCTCCCTGCAAAAGTCTGTTCATCGGTTTCGCTGATGCGATATCTTTGAAAATTTCCTTGAGTGTTCGTTTCTGGGCATTGGTCAATACGAATGGCAGCTTGGCGTAAAATTTATCTATTTTCTCTTGATATAAATCTATCTTAAAAGGATTACTGACTAAATTTTGACTCCATTCTTTTCTTCTTTTTAATGCGCCAAGCTGCATAAGGAAAAGTTCGTCAAAAGATAAACGAAGTCTGGCTTTTTCCGCTGAATCCGAATTTTTGGGAAAATGAATTTGTCTAATTGCCTCAAAGAACCCCAGCATTTGATTAGCCGAAATTATTGAGTAAGGAAGATATTCGAGCAGTTTATGTTTGCAATCACTGATGATTTTATTAACTTGACGGCGTAACCACTTAGAAGATACGCCTCTTGTCTCCGGATATGTCGGAACCAATCTTCCCGTGTGGATAGTTTCATCTTCGTCGTTTAATAATATTTCGTATTCAGGCGATTGCAGCAGCAATTTATTTTTATAAATAGAGGCTTTGCCCGAAACAGAAATCTTGTCTCCTTTTTTCATTAAATTTAATAAAAAAGGCTGATTAAACCAAATAATTTCTATCTCTCCTGTTTCGTCTTTTACTTTTGCTTTCTGTAGTGTTTTCCAATTTCTCGTGCGCTGATTTTTTATTTCCAAAACTTCGCCTTTTACAGTAACTGCTTCTCCTATTTGGAGATTAGCAATACTTGAGGTTATGGAAAAATCTTCATATCTGGAAGGAACGTGATAAAGAAAATCTTCCAAAGTTTTAATGCCAAGCTTTTCCAACCTTTTGGCGTACATTGTGTAGGTTTTGGAAACTTCCCTAACCGGCGTTTTTAAGTCCATACGTTATCTAAAGGGCAAGGAATGGGAGAATAGATGTTGCAATAAGCGCAATAGAGGCAATAGCAACGATAATTTTCCAAACCCACTTATGTTCTCTAAACATTTCCATAATTTTATTTTAACATAAAATTTTAATTTTGTATCCCTAGTTCCGAGTACGGTTAGTGCCAGAAGGCGCGGCGGTTGGTAAAAACCATTGCCATTTTGTATTTATCAGCAGTGTCAATGGACATTTTATCATTGATCGATCCCCCTTGCTGTACGATTGCGATAATTCCTTTTTTTGCAGCCAATTTTATTGAATCATCGAAAGGAAAGAAACTATCGCTTGCCAGAATTGCTCCTTTGGCGTATTTTCCTGCCTGCTCCAGGGCGATTTTGGTGCTTCTTACTCTTGATGTTTGTCCTGATCCGATGCCTCTAGTCATAGGTAAATTTTTATCAACGATAATAACAGCATTAGAATGGATTCTCGCGATAAATTTCCAGGCAATTTTCATGAGCGTTAATTGTTTTTCTGTCGGCTTTATTTTAGTAACGGTTTTCCAATTCTTAAACCCATTTTCAAGACGATTATCTTCTGTTTGGATTACTAATCCGCCGTTGACCCATTTAATATTTTCTTGATACTTTCTCTTTTGATAAATTTTCCCAAAGGTATAAATACCCATAGATTTTCTAATCTTCTTCAAATATTCAAGGGTATTTTTATTGATTTTGGGTATGGCAACGATATCGATATTGGAGCGTCTTAAATCTTTAAAATCCCCAATAATTTTTGCGGTAGCCAGATCCATATTTTTATTGATAACAATAATTCCTCCGAATGCGGATTCCGGATCTGCTTCGATTGCTCTTGCCAAAGCCTCTTTTGCTGTTTTTCCCAGCGCAATTCCGCAAGGGCTGTTATGTTTAATAACTACAGCGGCAGCTTGCCTAAAAAATCTCAAAGATTCCAGCCCCGCATTGATATCGGTAACGTTAACCAAGGATAATTCTCTCCCCCATTGACGCTTTAGATTATTTAACGGAGAATTATTATTGGGATACATGTAAAGTGAAGCTTTCTGATGAGGATTTTCTCCATAGCGAAGATTTACTTTTTTCCTAAGAGCAAGACTTAGTTCTTGCGGAAATAAATCTTTATTAAAAAATCTCGCAATTTGTGAGTCATAAAAAGACAGATGGTAGAAGGCTTTAGTAGCTAATTTTTGTCGAAATACTTCGGTGATAGATGTTTTT
>JBBTZX010000041.1:0-1900 GCA_038061125.1 Patescibacteria group bacterium
ACTAGGCAATTTCAGCCTGGAAGGGAGATCTGGAACAGGTTTTAAGAATATTTTGGACGAGGCGGTAATTAAATACACGAAATCAAAAAATCTAAATTCCATAGGGGATAGGTATGAAAAGATAGATGAACTGCCTTTCGATTTTTTACGCAGGCGTCTTTCCGTTATCGTCAAAGACCAAAATGGTAAAAGACTTTTGATTTGTAAAGGTGCGGTTGAGGAAGTTATGAGTATTTGCCAAAGATACGAATTACACAAAACACTTAATAAATTATCAGATGAAAATCGTAAAAAAATAAAATCTATGAACGAAGAGTTTAGTCTTGATGGGTTTAGAGTTATAGCTGTTGCCTATAAAGAAATAGATAGTAATCGTAAGCATTATGAAAAGGAAGACGAGAAAGATCTGACGTTCTTAGGTTTTATGACCTTTTTCGATCCCCCCAAAGAAACAGCAGCTGCAGCGATTGCCAAACTTCAGTCGCACGGAATAATAATAAAGGTTTTGACAGGGGACAATGAGCTCGTAACCAGAAAAATTTGCAGCGAAGTAGGACTGCAAGTTCAAAATTCTTTATTGGGACCGAAAATTGACGCTATGACAGATAAAGAGTTGGAAGATGTTGTGGATGAAACGACAATTTTTGCCAAACTTTCCCCTGATGACAAGAAAAGAGTAATTAAAGCCTTACAGCGAAAAAAACATGCTGTCGGATTTTTAGGGGACGGAGTAAATGATGCGCCGGCCTTAAGAACAGCGGATGTTGGAATATCTGTAGATACGGCAGTTGATATCAGTAAAGAATCAGCTGACATTATTCTTCTTGAGATGAACTTAATGGTTCTTTCCGACGGCGTTATAGAAGGCCGGAAGGTTTTTGGCAACATTATCAAATATATTAAAATGGGGGCGAGTTCTAGTTTTGGAAATATGTTTAGCGTGATTGGAGCAAGCATATTTTTGCCGTTTTTGCCGATGATTCCTCTTCAGCTTTTGACAAATAATTTGCTTTATGATTTTTCTCAAACCGCAATACCAACAGATAATGTTGACAAAGAGTATCTAGACAAGCCGAGAAAATGGGAGATAGCAGATATAAGGAGATTTATGATATTTATTGGTCCTATAAGTTCTATTTTTGATTATGCAACATTTGGCATAATGCTTGTCGTGTTCCCTGCGTGGGACAATCCTGCTTTATTCCAAACAGGCTGGTTCGTGGAATCGCTTATTACGCAAATTCTTATTGTGCATGTAATTAGAAGCAGAAAAATTCCATTCATACAGACATTGGCAAGTAAATCTCTAATTGCAACAACTGTTGTTATTATGGCAATAGGAGTTTCGCTTACATTATTGCCAGTTGGCCGTTTGTTTAGTTTCGTCAGATTGCCATTATTGTACTGGCCGTTATTGGCATTAATTTTACTTTGTTATATTACTCTTACCCAGATAGTGAAGACTTGGTATATCAAAAAATTCGGCTATAATTAATCCTATTTTTCCGAAACTGCCGCATACAAATGCCCTAATAAGCTTAATCCAATAAGGCCTAGTCCCCAGCGCAAGGGATGAATACCTACTATTGGATTTGCTATCAAAACGCCTATTCCTATGCCTCCGACTACATGAACGAAGGAATTGTACGTAACGTGTTTCTTAAAATAGCTTGTTATTTTCTTGTGCATTTTTCACCTCCTTCTCATATCAGAATATCACAAATAAACACTAAATTCTCGGGAAGAGGGGTTTTGGGAACTAGTTTGAAATTACTGAGATTGTACCCTGAGATTACACCTCGAAGGCGTAAGGCTAGAATAAATAAGTTACTAATATGGAAGGGGTTGGGGGTACTTTAGGATGCTGTCTTTCTCTGGGTTACTTCGGCAATCTACTATT
>JBBTZX010000042.1:0-15059 GCA_038061125.1 Patescibacteria group bacterium
ATAGCCTGAACTCGTACTCCCTTTTGCCCAACACAGCTTCCAACAGGATCTATACCGGATTGATTTGAATAAACAGCTACTTTGCTTCGCGCTCCCGGTTCTCTGGCAATATCTTTGATAATGACGCTTCCTTTGGCAACTTCCGGAACTTCTCTTTTAAATAATCCTTCTATCAATCCATTGTTTGCTCTTGAAACAATTATCTCATCGCCTTTAAGACCGGCTGTAATTTCTACGATATAAACAGTTAGCCTTTGATTTAGATGATATTTTTCGTTTGGTATCTGTTCTGAAGATGGCATAAGTGCTTCTGTTTTACCTATATCGACAATTATGTTAGGTCCTGCGAAACGCAAAACCATACCATTTATAATGGTGCCAATTCTCAATTTATAATCTGCCAATATCGCTTCTTTTTCTTTCTCACGTATCTTTTGCAGTATAACTTGACGTGCGGTTTGAGCTGCAATTCTGCCAAATCCCGGAGGGGTAACATCTTTATCTTTGTGCAAGATTTTAGCTTCGCCTGTATTTTTATCCAAAAGTGCGGAATATTCGGTGATTTCTACGTCAGGATGATCTTTTTTGTAAGCTGCCAAAATGGCATTTTTTACAGTTTCCAAAACCACGGAAACTTCTACCCCCCGCTCATTGGCTACCTGATTTAATGCAAGAGCGAACTCGCTTCTTTGAATTGCCGCCATAATATTTCTCCCTATTCGTAATAATTCGTGATAGAAATAATTTTTTCCTTTCTATTCGTGTTCATTCGTATATTGCAGTATACCAAATTCGAGATTAACCTTCAACCATTAACAATTAACCTTTAACCAAAAATAATAGTGCTTGACATCTAATCATTAAAATTTAACTATTAATACTATGAAGACTTTTAGATTTCTAGACTTTTTGGTTTATAAAGAAGCAAGAGACTTTTATAAAGAAATTATGCTGCTAACCAATAAATTCTCCAGACCATATTGGTCTCTCGCTGATCAAATGAGAAGGAGTGCGTTATCCGTATGTTTAAATATTGCAGAAGGCTCAGCTAAGAGAACCGATAAGGATTTTAATAGATACATTGAAAATTCTTTAGGATCGATTAATGAAACTGTTGCAGGTTTGGATATTTGTTTCGCTGAATCCATTATTAACTCTGTTACTTTTGACAAACACATAGCTAAAGCAGAATCTATCGCAAAACAACTTGGAGGGTTTTCCAAAAAATTAAAATCATCGACAAGCTAATAGCAAACTGTCAATTGTTAAGTGTTAATTGTAAATTGTCAAATGTTAACAGTTGTGTTAAACTCTGTTTATGGATGATATAAATCAACAACCGCCAATTCCTCAACAAACACCCGTTCAGTCAGAGATGCCACTAAAAACCTCAAACAGTAATTGGCTAAGAACTTTAGCGATAGGTTTTGGAATCGCATCAATTGGAACGGCAATTGCTGTTGGAGGATATTTTTTAGGAACAAAAAACTCCCAACCCGCAACTGAAAATAAAGTAATCTCTCGACCCTCCCCAACTCCAACCCTTGACCCAACCGCCAACTGGAAAACATATACAAATGCTGTTGCTGGTTATTCTTTTAAGTATCCCAATGATTATCAGGTTATGGAGAATCAAAAAAAGAGCGTTGATGGAGTAACCGTAAACGTTCCAAATACGACGGTGATATTGTCCTCTGTTTTACCAAATCTTAATACAAACATGCAAATAGGCATTCATTATGAAAACCAACTAAACAATTTATCTGGAGATGAAGTTGCAAAAAAGTTTGGTTTAAGTACCAATCCTACCATATATACTATTGATGGAAAAAGCGGTTTTATCTTTACTGAAACACCACTAGGCCCATATGGATCTACAATAATTTATATCATAAGAAACAATAAAAGCTACACGTTTACCATTGAGTCTCAAGTTTCTTATGCTCAATACAAACAATACCTCGATCAAATTCTCTCCACCTTTCGATTCGCAAATTGATCCCGCGAAGCCCTAACGAAGTGGGACAAATTCACCAATTAATTCTTCCATTTTTACAAGCAATAGAATAAAGACTTTCATAATCTCTTGTTTTTGCGATTGAAACAAAGAGCGTTAAGTTTTTGTGAACGAGCGCATCAGGGGAATTCCTCAGCGAGCGAAGCGAGATTGAGGAAGGGGTGAAATTACCCGATAAGCGAGCGAACAAAAATAGCTCGACTTTCACCGCAAAGAGTTTTTGGTACTTTTTGCGGAAAAAAGTACAAGAAAAAATTAGCTATTAATTGTTACTTGCAAATTGTTGGAGGCATCAACCGAAATTAAAATTTTATCTCCTCTTTTTATTTCATCTTTCAATATCTTTTGGGCGATGAGATCTTCTATATTATCCTGGATAAAACGGCGGATTGGTCTTGCTCCAAATTGCTCATTAAATCCTTCTTTTACTATTTTCTCTATTACTTTTTCCTCGAAATTAATTGTAATATCTTTTTTCGATAAGCTTACTGAAAAACTTTTAAGCAAATTTTCTGTGATTTGGATTATTTCTTCTTGTCCCAATGGCTTAAATACAATAACCGCATCAAATCTATTCAGAAGTTCAGGCTTGAAAATTCCTTTTTCCTGAAGATATTCCAAAAGCGTATTTTGAAAATTTTTATCCAGAACCTCTTTCTTGTTAACTTCTTCCCTTATTAATTCCGATGCAGCATTGGACGTGGCAATTATAATAGTATTAATAAATGAAACAGTTCTGCCTTTATTATCGGTTAATCGTCCATCATCCAAAACCTGCAAAAATAAATCCAGGATTTTAGGATTGGCTTTCTCAAATTCATCCAACAGAATTAAAGAAAACGGATGCTCGAAAACTTTGTCCGTAAGCCCTTCTTCATCATCCAATCCTCCCAAAAGTCTTTTTACGCCTTCATCCGTTGAGTATTCGCTCATATCAAACCTTAACATTTTTTCTTCTTCGCCAAAATAAATTTGCGCCAAGGCTTTGGCAGTTTCGGTTTTACCAACTCCTGTTGGTCCGAGAAACAAAAAGGAAATTGGTTTTTCCTGTACGCTTATCCCCGCTCGAAGTCTTCTTATACTTTCCGCTATTGCCGACACTGCTTCTTTCTGGTCAATAATTCTTTTATGAATTTCTTCCTCAAGATTAAGAAGAAGTTTTTTCTCCACTTGCGTAGGCGTTCCAACTGCAATTTTCGTTTTGCCTGAAACTTTATCAATAACATCCTGCTCTTCAACAACTTTTCTGCCGGCAATAGAAACGGAATTAGCAGTATCTTCCAGAAGCGAAGCGCCGGAACCGGGCATTACTTTTCCTTGCAAATAACGGCTCGCCAGATCAAAAGCCGCAACAACAGCCCGATATGAAAACGTAATACTGCTATTATTTTCAATTACTGCGGCTTTTTCAAAAAGCATTTGTAATGCAATATTTTTAGAAGGTTCGTCAAATTTTACAACTGCAAAAACATCCAAAAGAGTATGCATCGGCTCAACGAATTTCTTATAAGATCCCGGGGAAACAGTCGCAATTATTCGGATATTTCCTTTCTCAAGATATGGAATTAGCGCTCCGGAAAGATCAAGATGGAAAGAAGATGAACCCAAAATATTTTGAAATTGCGGAATAAAAATTATTACATTTCCCGCATGGGATACTTCCTGAATAATGTCTTCTAATCTTTGTTCTAATTCACCCTGACTTTCCGCTCCTGCCAAAAGCGCATCTACCAAAAGACGGAAAACTCTTTGATGATAAAGATTGCCTTTTAAATTTCCGATAAAACTTTCAAATGCCAGACTTTCTACCAGCGTTGTTTTCCCGCTTCCCGGTTCGCCTACAAGGATAACGCTTTTATTTTCCCGCAAAGCTTCTACAGTTTCCTTATATTCTTCTTTTCTGCCAAGAAGAAGAGGAACGCTGCGCAAAACATCGCTTGTCAAATCAACCATATATTTTTTGGTTTCGATAGTCCAGCCGGTAACCATTACCTCTCCAATTCCCTCTCCCCAAAAATTAACTCTAAAAGGCTTATCTTGAGGTTCGGGAAAAGCTGATTTTGCCCAAGACAAAATACTACCTATGTCTTCCTTCTTAAGCTGTTTTTGAAATAATAATTTCGTTTGGTCCTCGGTTAGCTGAATATAGGAAGCAAAAAAATCCAAAGGAGTGGCTACGCCACTTACATTCTTAAGCACATCTTCTTTGGGAACTTCAATAAGAACTATTTCTTTTTTATCTATTTCCGCTTTTTGTAAGAAAAATTGCACATCTTTTCTTCCGAGAAAATTTTTAATCATTTCAGATGTTGCTTTTTTGGATTTGGCAAAATCAAAGGAAGGATGTTTTTTGAAAATTAAAAAAATAACAATAATAAAGAATGTTGAAAGAAAAAATAAAAGAAGCCTATTCAGAAGCAAGAAGCTTGCAATCGGCCAAGAGATAAATCCTATGACAAAACCTGCCTCAAGCAGAATAAGTACAATAAGAAGAATAATGTCGGCAAGGATTACAAAGGTTTTGACAAATATTCCCATACCGATAGAAAAGCCTACCAGCCCCTTCCGGTATTCATTTTTCCACGGTTTGAAGTAAGTTCTAACAAGAATTGGGAGGGAGAAAAGAGACATAAAAGAGGCATTAACCGAACCGAAAAAATTAATTAGTTCTTTTGGCGCTTCCAAAAACCAAAACCTAAAAAAATCAATAACCAGCCGCATATTTTTAGTATATGGGGTTTATCAAAAAATTACAAATAAAAATTTACAAAACCAAAACGAGGCTTCTCCCATGCTTATTCTTACTTCCCATTTAGTCTATTTGCCAATACATTTATCTGTTCATAAAGATTTTTATCTTCGGTCATCATTCCTTCTTCATTGCTTGTTAACCATTGATTTGCTTTCATTCTGTAATATATCGCCTCCGCATTATTTTTTCGTCTATATAATAATCCCAATAATTTATCTAA
The DNA here is from genome assembly GCA_038061125.1 of Patescibacteria group bacterium. Classification (GTDB taxonomy): domain Bacteria; phylum Patescibacteriota; class Microgenomatia; order Levybacterales; family UBA12049; genus JAUSEW01. The sequence continues at coordinate 4,990 of JBBTZX010000042.1, forward strand.
GTCATTTCTGTTAACATTCTGCCAATTTTTCATTTTTTCCCAGCTAGGAAGAATTTCTTCTATGTTGTTTATGATTCTACCCCAACTCTCAATAGTTTCTTTCGTATAGTTTGGCGGAACATACCCTGCAAAATGCTGCACAATTACTTGCGTCGGACACTTATTTATTTCTCCTTCTACTTCTGATATTCCAATTTCTTGAAAATCTTTTTCCAATAAAAACTTTTCCCATTCAGGAAAATCAAAATAATAGTCAATAAACTCTTTTGTATCGTAGTAACCCTGTATGAATGCTTCATTCCAGACAATGTTTGAATATCCCACCTCCCGCATTGCCTTCTCCATCGTGTAACCACTTCTTGTAGCTTCATAAGAAAAATCATTATATTTAAGTATCATTTCACCTTGTTTAGTGGCTGCTTTTTCAAGTAATGGTTGATATTTCAATAACTGAACTCCGGCTTCTGCTCTCTTATTGTTTAATAGTTCAAGATATTGAGTTTTATCTAATTTTATTCTTGTTGAATCGTTTAAATCCTTTGATGTATCTCTATAGTATTTATCAAGTTTTCCTTTTTGTTTTTGAAAAGGAATAGCTGATTCTATATCATTAAAGTCAACTAATCCAAACTCTCGAGAATCTCCACTTCCTTTTCTATTGTCGCCCATAATAAACAATTTATTTTTGGGAATGGTTATTTTTTTACATTCCCCAAGGAATCCTTCTCCGAAAGTCGAATGAGGTTTGGCGGTATAAGGCTCAACTAAAGGGTTACCGTTTAGGTAAACCAAACCATCTCTAATTTCTAAAGTATCTCCAGGCAGAGCAATTATTCTCTTTATTACACCAGATGGCTCACCATAGAGTTTCTTCCCATTCTCTTTTATTTTTTCATTTATCGCAAGAACGATGTCTCCCCTCTGCAGTTTATATCCAAAATATCGTTTGCCAAACAAAACTAATCCGTTAGGATAAGGCATAAAGTCATAAGAACCAATAGTTTCTTTTGATTGCTCAATAAGATCTTTTTTAGAACCTTTGGGAAAGGTGGGATACATTGAGCCTGTACCAGCAATAGGAATTGGACTAGAAACAAAACCCAATGCGTTAGCCACAACATAAGAAACAAAGAAATAGGGTAATGCCCATAGTGGAAATAAAAATATAACAATCAAGAAGCTAAAAGCATATTTTTTAAATGACTGCTTTGAGAAAATATCCCCTACTTTTTTCTTTATTATTAGTTTTATTAATCGCAAGGGTTTTAAAACTTCAATGAATAGCAAGATGGGAAGTATTAAAATTATTAAAAACGTTTTTAATATCTTAATTACAATATTTCTCTTTTTAAGACTACCTTTTTTGAAAAAATAGGAAATTGTGCTAATTGAAAAAAATAAAAATGAAATTACACCTCCCAAAATAATTCCTAAAACCAGTAATGGAACGATGGAATTATTTAATAAAGCTTCAAAAGCCGTATCTTTTAAGAGGCTATCTAAAATAATTAGGAGGATAAATAATAATAAACAGATTATCCAAATAATAAATGGTTTTTTAACTTCTATTGGAAAATCTTTCATTCCTAATTTTATCAATAATGACTAAACCTATAATCTCTCTTTCGTTGAATAAAATCAAATCCAAAAATAAAAAATGAAACTTTACCAGTAAATTACAAATGAGGAACTGAGGTAGGAATAAATAAAAAGATTATCACTTATTTAAATACTGACATCATACTTTTTACGATCGAGAGGATGATCAATATTAGACCAAAAGGAATTGCAAGATAGATTGCATGTTTTATTACCGAGTAATATAAAAACCTAATTGGACTTTCTGATAATTCCAATAGATAGTTTATTAAAATAATACCTCTGTATCTAATATCATATGCTTTATCTATGCTGTTGTCTCTTTCCTGAGGATAGGGATTTTCCCCTAAAATAGCATGCATATCTTTTAAGGTATCCCAGTAAGAAATATCCAAATTGTTTATAAACTTAACATCGGGTAAGACTTTGTGTTTTAAATAAATTTCGTAAAAATGTCCAAACTGTTCGTCAAGTTTAATTTTAAGCGGAATAAATTCATGACCTTCATTCTTTATATCTTCCCACTTAGCTGTTCTTTTTCTTGGGCTATAAGTATTGCAGAATCTATTCCAATCCCCCTTAAAATTCGCTAGAAAGGCTTTATCTTTTTGTAAGCCGGTAATTTTCATCAATGCATTTTTCATATAAATCTTTTATAGAGATTTTCAATAGTTTTATCTCTTGGATATAACAAAATCATTGCCGAGAGCGATGGACGGTACTAGAACCAGGTGTGTTTTTTCTTACCTTCTTTTTCAAAAGAATAGCATTAATTGTATTCCCTAAAGACAAGCTCAAATTGGTTTTTGTATGCTTCAAAAATAATTTTTGCTCTTTGAAATAAATCCCTTTGTCCCAAAATGCATTTATACGGAGAAGTGCCCTCAACTATTCCCATGCTTAAGCTAAATTCATGATCGTAAATATTAGCTTTTAAACTATTAAATCTATGAGATCTCAATGTGCCGCCAACAGTAAAACCGTACATTACGGGAATTTTCTCCCATTTTATATGCAAAGCGTTAGCGATAACAGTTGATATAACTCCACCGGTAGCTCCAGAATCAACTAATGCAAATGTGGAGAATTCGTATTTACCATTATAAAAAGTTACAGGAATTAAAGGAGCAAGGACGCTTCTGCTTTTAAAATCCGGTAAAGGACTGTAGGGAATTATCATATGTCCTGATTGTTTTTAGCCAACAAAATTAGAATAAGACTGTCCGGCGGGAAAGTAGTATATTTTTTCTTTTGAACTTTTTGTTTTTTTCATTACTTCTCTTAAATCCTTGCCATGAAAAACTACAGATTTAAAATCAGATGATATGGCAACCCATCCATCCTTATAGTCTTTAAGCAATTTTACGAAATTAATTTTAGGGTATTTCATATAAATATTATAGCATATTTTCAGAAAATCTTTGAAAGATTCTTTCGTGTGTCAACCCCAGGGGTCGGAAGATACATTCTTGCAATATAACCTTATGCTCAACCCGCGGGGTCGAAAGTTGCTGAAAATCTAATTCTCATATTCCATGACTCATTAGGCTTTACGAGTATTGGGTTATTATTAATATCATTATCATTTCCACAAACTGGTTCTACGCAAACAAAATTAAAATCGTCCTTTTGGGGAGTTTGCGACCAAACAACTAAGTATTCAACAACTGGACCATTCTCCGTGATGTCTTCAATAGAAATGTCTTTTCCAGGAAATGAAATAGCGGTCTTTCCTTTATAGGGAAATACATTGTCAGGTGGATTTTGCTCCCAATCTACTGATTTCGCATCAAATCCTTCCATACTTTTAATCGTTATTGCGCTTTTATCTTTGTGAGAAACTGCCCAGTAAGGATGAAGACCTGGACTAAGAGGTAAATTTTCTTGTCCTTTATTAGCAACATGAAGACTATAGACTAAGCTTCCGTCTTCTCCTACCTCTATGGTTATTTCCGCATCAAACGGGTAAGGATATTTTTCTTTTGCCTCTAGCGAAATTTGCTCAGATGATAACTTCATCACAACCTTTTTTCCCGTACTTTTCTCTGTATCAATTGTCCACATTGAATTTCTCCCAAAACCATGATTATCTCCTTTATCTCCGCCTTCCCCATAGTATGGGAAAAGGGTAGGTATTCCAGTTCTTCTAATATTACTGCCTCTATAAAGAATGTCTTCGAAATCTCCCTGTGGGTTTTTTACTTGCCAGCTCGTTATATATCCACCTTCAGGGTTTACACCGACCTTAGCTGTTTCAGATTGTATTTGGAGCTTGTCAAAAATCCTTCTGTCTTGATCTGGAAGTGGAAGAGTACCTGTTATTTCTGCCATCAACGAAATTATATCATAATGACTTGTTTGAAGCTAAAAATTGAACTCCGAGGACTAGGTGCAGTTAAAACTTGTTATACTATTTTGTGGGACAAATATCGGAATACTTCATTCAAACTTTGCAATTTCCTGTTAGCTCCAACGAAATTTTTTGTTTTCGTCTCACGACTTGGGATAATAAAGTTTGGCATTCCTATTGCGCTAGCTGCTTGTGAATCACTAGGTGCATCTCCTAAATAGAGGCAACGAGTTGGAGATATCGATAGTTTTTCAGCTGTGAATAACAGAATATCAGGAGCGGGCTTTCCCTTTCCTACCTGTTCGACTGAACAGTATGCGTTAATGAAGTCCCTAATTTTAAGAGAATCCATTACTGCTTCTATATCGCTTAAGAATGAACCGGAGGCAATTGCAATTCTATATCCAGCACTTTTAAGATTATTAAGAAGTTCTAACAATCCAAGTTGAGGTTTTACTTCACTTTTTAGAAATCCTTTGTAGGCAGCTTGTTTTTGAGTTAGAAGTTCTTCTAAAGTTATTGATAATTGAAATCTTATAATTAAATCTTCTGCTTGAGCTTTATCTCCTATTCCAACGTATCTTTCTGTATTTTCCTCTTCTGTGAGCGTAACACCAAATTGTCCTAGCACGTTGTTATATGCTTTGAGATGGAAGGGTTCACTGTCTATCATTAAACCATCCATATCCAAAATAACTGCCTGAATGCCAGGAAGAATTTCTTTATTGTTAGTAGTTTCTGAACTTGTCGTCTGGTCTAGAGTCACGAAGGAATTATATCATATGGAGACTACGTAAAAGCTTTGCCAAATTAACGATATCAGAACCAGGTGTGTTTCTTTTTTCCTTCTTCCTCAAATTCTTTCAAGAGTTCTTTTTGCCGTCCGGTTAAAGTTTTTGGCACTAAAACTTTTATACGAACATAATGATTTCCTTTCCCGCTTCCGTGCAGATGTGGCACTCCTTTATCTCTTAATCTTATTACTGTTTCAGGCTGTGTTCCCGAAGGTATACGAAGCTTGACTTCTCCCCAAATTGTTTCTACATTAATTTCTCCTCCTAAGGAAGCAATGCCGATTGGAATTTCTTTTTCCGAAACAACATCATATCCCTGACGTTGGAATTTAGAAGAGGGCTTAACTTCCAAAACTACATCATAATCGCCAAATCTTATTCTCGATCCATCGTCAACTCCAGCCGGAATTTTTATTGATTGCTGCTTTCCGCCAATCGCAACCCTCTTGGTTGTACCATGAACAGCTTCTGTAAAATCAATCGCTAAAGAGTAAACAGGACGCCTTTCTCTTCTTCCGAAAGGACTGGCTCCGCCGAAGAACTGTTCAAATATTTCAAATGGGTCGGAAAATCCTCCGAAATCTCCACCGTCTCCTCCTGTTGAATATGTATAGGTAAAGGGACCGCCTCCTTGCTGTCCAAATCCTCCGAAAGGACCTCCTGCCCCGCCAAAGGGACCCTGTCCTGCGCCTTGTTCGAAAGCTTGATGCCCTAACTGATCATAAGTTTGTTTTTTTTGCGGATCGGATAAAACTTCGTAAGCTTTAGTCACTTCCTTGAATTTCCCTTCCGCTTCCTTAGTCTTATTTTTGTCCGGATGATATTGCAAAGCAAGCTTTCTGTAAGCTTTTTTTATTTCCGTCTCCGTTGCGATTTTGGCAACTCCTAAAACTTCGTAATAATCTTTATCTGTCATAATTGCTCCTTATTATATTAAATAAGCGCTCCATCGCGCTCTACTATGAACCATCAACTATAAACTTTGAACTAATTTACAACTTCTCCCTCAACCGGCTTGTCCTCCGAAGCTTTAGCGGAGGAGGATTCTTCTGCTTTTTTCTCGCCATTTCCTGCTGCTTGCTGTCCCGGCTGTTGATACATTGCTTGTCCAACTTTTTGCAAACTATCGGAAAGGTCTTTGGTTTTGGCTTCCAAATCTTCTTTCGTGCCGGTTTCCAAAATTCCCTTAAGCGCTGAAACTTTATCCTCTACTTCCTTTTTTACATCCTCCTTAACTTTATCTCCTGCGTCTTTTAAGGTTTTTTCTGCTGTGAAGATTAAAGAGTCAGCTGCATTTTTGGCTTCTACTTTGCCTTTCTTTTCCTCATCTTCTTTCGCATGAACTTCAGCTTCTTTCTGCATCCTTTCAATTTCATCTTTGGACAAACCGGTTGAACCGGTAATTTTAATACTTTGTACTTTACCTGTTGCTTTATCTTGTGCTTTCACGTTTAAAATTCCGCTGGCATCGATGTCAAAAGAAACCTCTATTTGAGGAACACCGCGAGGAGCCGGAGGAATGCCGTCCAAAATAAATCTGCCAAGCGACTTATTATCCGCTGCCATAGGTCTTTCTCCCTGCAAAATATTTATTTCAACTTGGGTTTGATTATCTGCAGCGGTTGAAAAAACTTGGGATTTGGAAGTAGGTATAGTTGTATTCTTTGCTATAAGAGGCGTTGCAACTGCGCCCAATGTCTCTATGCCCAAAGTTAAAGGAGTAACATCCAGAAGCAATACGTCTTTAACTTCTCCTCCCAACACTCCGCCTTGAACGGATGCGCCGATGGCTACGACTTCATCGGGATTAACCGATCTATTGGTTTCTTTGCCGAAAAACTTAGCCACAACTTCAACAACTTTCGGCATACGAGTCATACCTCCAACCATAACCACTTCGTCAATGTCGGAGATTTTGACTTTGGAATCTTTTATCGCTTGCTCTACCGGCTTTAAAGTTTTTTGAATTAAGCTGTCTACCAACTGCTCCAATTTGGCGCGTGTCAAAGTCATTGTTAAGTGCAAGGGTCCATCTTTACTCGTAGTAATAAACGGCTGATTGATTTGAGCTTCCTGCGCGCTTGATAATTCAATTTTTGCTTTTTCCGCAGATTCTCTTAATCTTTGGAGAGCTTGAGAATCTTTTTTAAGATCTACTCCGTGTTCTTTTTTGAACTCTTCGGCAATATAATTAAGAATAACCTGATCAAAATCGTCTCCGCCCAAATGCGTATCTCCATTCGTGGATTTTACTTCATAAACTCCTTCCCCTAGTTCCAAAATAGAAATATCAAAAGTTCCTCCGCCCAAATCGTAAATTGCAACCGTATGGGCATTTTTCTTATCCAGACCGTAAGCTAAGGCCGAAGCTGTCGGCTCGTTAATAATTCGCAAAACCTCAAGTCCGGCGATTTCTCCTGCCTGCTTAGTTGCCTGACGCTGTGAATCATCAAAGTACGCCGGCACTGTAATAACTGCTTGGGTAACTTTGGTACCAAGATAATTTTCTGCATCCGCTTTAATCTTGGACAAGATCATTGCCGATACTTCCTGCGGAGAAAAAGTTCTGCCTTCCACCTCAACCACCGCCATTCCATCCCTGCCGGATTTAATCGTATAAGGCAACCATTTCATATCGAATTGCACAGATGGATCGGTAAATTTTCTTCCCATTAATCTTTTTATGGAAAATATTGTGGATTTGGGTTTTAATACCAACTGTCTTTTTGCTACGTCTCCGACAATCCGAGAAATCGGATCTACAACAGAAGGGATAACGTTACGGCCTTCGGCAGAGTGGATAACCTTAGGGCTTCCGCCCTCCATTACGGCAACACATGAATTTGTTGTACCTAAATCAATTCCGATTATTTTTCCCATAATTTATTCCTTCTTTCCTACCCTAACTAGGGCGGCTCTTAGAACTTCCTCTTGCATTGAAAATCCTGCTCTTGTCTCGGATATTACTTTTCCATCTTCTCCTTCAACCATTTCTACGCATTGCATTGTTTTCGGATTAAATTCTTGCCCGATAGTCTCAATCCTTTGTACGCCCTCGCTCTTTAGTATATCTAAAAACTGTTTAATGCTCAAGGGCAAACTTTCATCCTGAACATGTTCGCCCGCAAGCATTAAGGTGTCCAAAATTGGCAAGAGCCGTATAATAAGCTGTCTATTTGCCTTAACAATCCAATCTCTTTGCTCTTGCGTTACTCTTTTCTCCAAATTTAGATAATCTGCTAATGCTCTCTTGTATTTATTGTCAAATTCTTCTATTTTCTGTTTTAATTCTTCTATTTCTTTTTGAGACTTATCTTCAATTTTCTTTGTTTTTCCTTCGTCTTTCATACTTAATTTTTAAACCCAATCTTTGGCTAATTCTTCAATTAGTCCTCCAAAATATCTAACTGTTGGGATAATTTCTGTAAAATTTAATCTTGCTGGTCCTAAAACTCCAACCTCTCCTTTTATTTTTCCTGGAGTTGTAAAATTTGTAAAAATAAAACCGTACGGACCATTTAGTTTTGGACCTAATTCTTCTCCCAAAAGCACGTGAACATCTTCTTCTCCTATGGCCTGCGAACAAATCTTATTGAAATAAGCGCATTCATCAATCACCGAAAGCAAACTTCTTGTAACATCTATGTCAAAAAATTCTGGCATATCCAAAATATTTGCATATCCTGCAGCATAAATATCTCCCTCGTTGGTTGAAACAATAGCCAGAGATTTTGTTTTTAAAGCCAAAGACTTGGTTAATTCTCTTAAGAATTTGTCAGTTTTGTCTTTATAATCCCAAAGACTTTCTTTCAGAGCAACCTCTTCCGTAACGGAAAGGTCTTTTTCCTTCATTAATTGCTTAACATAAAATTTCAAGCCTTGGGAAGTAGGCGCCCGTCCTGAAGAAGTATGGGTTTTCTGAAGATATCCCATATCTGTAAGACGCACCATTTCATTTCTGATAGTTGCAGGAGAAGCGCTTAAATTGTATTTCTTCTCCAATGTTTCAGATCCCACAGCTTCGGCTGTGTTGATGTATTCTTCAATAATACTTTTTAAAATTTCTACTTGTCTTTGAGTTAAATCATGCATAATTTATAATTTACAGTTGGCAGAATCATATCATGAGTGCTAACCCCTGTCAAGTGGGTATAATTAATAAAAACTGTGTTAAACTAGATTATATGCGCCGAAGACATCCCACCACGCTTTTGCTCTTGAGTTTTTTATCTTTAGCTGGCCTTGCTTATTTAATTTTAACTTATTCCCCAAACTATCAACTATCAACCATGAACTATCAGCTCTCAACTATTTACCTTTTCTTCCCTCTGGTTTTTCTCTTCATCTATTCTATTATTACTTATCTTCTGATTAATACTAAACAGGGATTGCTTTTCGGGCTTTTTGCAACAGCTTATCTTTTCCTGCGCTTTATTCATCTTACTCATCCTTTCTTCCTAATTCTTCTTGTCGTTCTTTTCCTAAGTCTTGAACTTTTCTTTAAGAAACGTACATAGCTTTATGCACCGACCTACGAGGTGTTGAGGCTACCAACCTCTGAGGTCGATGTTACTAAATTGCTTGAGAATATAAGATTTATTTGATTACCTATGCTGTGGGGGCGGCAGTGGGCTGGCCGCCGGTAGGTTGAAGAGGAGGAAGAGAAGAAGCTTCTGGCTGCATAGTAGCTTTACCCAAAAAATCCAAAGTTTCTCTGGAATAATTGAGCACATCCGGCACTTGACTCTCATCTACAACTTCGTTTTTAAATTGTCCCCTAACATACTTTAACTGCATATCTTCTCCGTAACTTATAGTTTGATCGTGATTTTCTCCCCTTAATCGCATTGTATGCGAAGCAACAAAGAGCCTATTATTTGCCAGCTCACCATAGCGACCTAAAATCCCATTATCCCAGTCATCTACAATTTCAATTCTAGGACCTACTTTTCCTTCTCTATTATTTAACGAAAATTTATGAATATCCATTTCATTAGTAGCTTCCCTATTTAATGTACACATAACCAATTTCACTCTACCCCCTTCGCCACGAAAAATACCTGATCTCATCTCGTCACCCGTAAATTGATTCACCATCGTAACAGGCATCGAATGCTCATTCTTACTATACCAATCCAAATACTGATCATATTGTAAATCCATTTCTTTACGAGCTTCTTTTTGAGCCTCATTAAATGCACGCTGCGATTCGGCAAGTTTAGTAACGAGTCCTTTTTCCGGGGAAGCCTCACTTTCTTTAGTTACTGGAGCTACTGGAGGTTTTACTACGTCAATTCCTTCTGGTGAAATTGGTCCGTCTGCCATAT
>JBBTZX010000043.1:0-3704 GCA_038061125.1 Patescibacteria group bacterium
AATACTGTTCGATTAAATGCAGAACAAGTTCTCAATTTAAGGGTAGCACTTTTAAATGTTTCATATGTAAGAAGGAAATCTATAGATCGCCTTTAGCTATTAAAAAATCTAAAAGCGGCAAATATTTCTGTAGTAAAATATGTCAAACAGTCTGGCGTAACACGATCTTATTTTCAGGAAGAAACCATTCGAATTGGACATATGGAGAATCCGCATATAGAAGAATTTTAAAAAGTAGCGATAAAACGCAAATTTGCGTTTTATGTAGCACAAAAGATAAACGAGTTCTAATTGTTCATCACGTAAATAAAAATAGAAGAGACAATGATATTGCTAATTTAATATGGTTATGTTGTAATTGCCATTACTTGGTTCATCATTTTACGGAAATCAATAGTAAATTATTAAGGTTGATAGTCTAAATTATTTGGTGGATGTAGTTCAACAGTAGAACGTCAGTTTGTGGAACTGAAGGTCGCGGGGGCGGCACCCGTCATCCACCCAAAATCAAATTTATTCGTTCATTTTAAGCTCGATAGGTAAAATCGTTCTTAACGGTCTGAAATCAGACTCGGAATCAGCAAATATTGCTTTTATTCGTCCGATATCAACTTTTAAAGGAAATTTCGCTGTCCATCTCTCTTTTCCGTTTGCCGAAAAACAGGCAACAGAAGCTGTGTCTCCATTTCTTTTTAAGATAAATTTGTTTTTTTGAACATGGACTTCTTCTCTATAAGCGTAAGTTCCTGTTCTAGTTACTTTTGGAACTGGTCTTTCAGTATCTTCAGTCTCAATTTCTTTCCAGTCAAAGGTTTTCTTGTTGAATTTTGGCTTGGACAAATGCTATATTCGCTTGTTTATGCGGGAAAAGTTGTTTTGCTTCCTCTGTATAGAACTTATGATTTTCTAAGAAAGTAGGTTGAGATTTCATAAAGGTTAATTTATCTTCGGGAGATGGGTTATCAGTTTTTTTCATCTCTTTTAATAATGATTCCGTCCTATCCCAATAGATCTCACTTTCTCGTCCCAAGTGTGCCAGGTCAGCATCAGCAACAATTTGGGTTAGATAATCGTCTGTGGCAGATTGCTTCATTACTCCGTCTTTGAAATAAACAGTAGTTGCTAAAATCATTTTTTTGACTCTTCCTATATCAACTTCGGTAAAAACTTGTGCTTTTCTCATTTTTTCTTCAATAATTCTTGCACTCCCCAACTCGTTTGTCCCTCCCCCTAATCCTTGTTCTATATCATGAGAAGCTGTTGCAATTTCTATCAAATCCACATCGTTTTGGCTTATTTTGCCATTTTTAACAGCCAAATCTGCCAATTGTTGTCCTGCCCATAAAATATCTTGAGAGTGACGTAAATTATGGTATTTCAATGGGGTTAAACCGTCTCCCTGACCCTTTCCGTATTTTCTCTCTACTTCGCTCAATGCAAAGCTGACTAATTTTTTCGTAGCTGTTCTTCTTTCAGATTGTGGGGTTTGTTCCATATTTCTTTCTCGCCTATTATAGCAAATCTAAAATAGACTTTAAATGTCTGTTCATAAATATATAGTTTAAGCAATTATTTCATTCGGACGTAGCAGTTGACGGATATTCTGTGTTATAATTTCCATATGCAGAAAGTTGTTCTTATCACTGGTGCGTCGAGCGGGTTAGGGAAAGAAATAGCAAAACTATTTCAAGCAAAAAATTATATTCTTATTCTTTCCGGCAGAAACGAAAAGGGATTTGAAGAGTTCGATAGCTCAAACATAGAAAAAGTTATAGGAGACATAACTCTAAAAAAGACGAGGAACAAAATTGTAGATCTGGTAAAAAATAAATACAAAAGATTAGACATTCTCATAAACAATGCGGGAATTGGACTTATCCAACCTTTTGAAAAAAATACAGAAGAACAGCTAAATAAAATTTTAGAAATAAATCTTAAAGCTCCCATCTTACTTACACAGGCACTTTATGATGTAATGAAAACGCAGCAATTCGGAACGATTGTTTTTATCAATTCTACTTCCGGAAAACAAGGTTATCCTAATCATACCCTTTATGCCACGACTAAATTCGGTCTTTCAGGGTTTGCTCAAAGCTTACGGCAAGAGGCAAAAAAATATGGAATCAGGGTTATCAGCATCCATCCAGGCGGTATTAAAACTAATCTGTATAACAAACTGTCAGAAAAACCTGATATATCAAACTACATGGATGCGAAAAAAGTTGCGGAAATAGTAGTATATCTTTCAGAAACATCGAATCTTTCTCCCGATGAAATCGTTATAAATAGGATAACGAAGTAAAAGCAAGTTTATTTTTTATTTTCCTCCGGGTGGAAGAATTTTTTGTTTTTTAATTTTTCCGGTAAAAAAGACCCTGAGCCTGTCGAATGGGTCGGACCGACGTAATTTTTGTTCCAAGTATAATCTTTTGCATAGCCAAGATTTTTCATAAGCTTTGTCGGAGCATTGCGCAAATGCAACGGTATTGGTTCATTTGGAAATTCGTAAACAGCAGATTTTGCTTCGTCTAAGGCATTTACAACAGCTCTAGACTTTCTAGCAGTAGCAAGATATAAAGCAGCGTAAGCCAGTATTAATTGTGCTTCCGGCATGCCGATTTTTGTTACTGCTTCAAAGGCGGCGTTTGCCTGAATTAAGGCTCCCCTATCAGCAAGACCAATATCTTCTGCAGCAAAAATTATCATTCTTCTGGCGATAAATTTGGGATCTTCCCCGTTCTCAAGCATGCTTGTCATATAGTAAAGCGCTGCATCAGGATCGCTTCCCCGCATAGATTTTATAAAAGCGGAAATTATATTGTAGTGTTCGTTTGCTTTCTTGTCGTAAATTCCGGCACTCTTTGTTTGAAAAACCTCTTTAACTATTTGTTCGTTGATAACCTTGGGTTTATAAGAAGTTACTGCAATTTCCAAAGCATTCAACATAATTCTTGCATCTCCGCCCGAAAGCCGTATCAGAAGTTCTATTGCGTTTGCCTCAATTTTCTTATGGTATTTGCCAAGGCCTCTTTTTTGGTCTTTTAAAGCGTTATTGAGTATAGTTTCGAGCTCTTTGGGTTCTAAATTTTTCAAAACCAGAACTTTCGAGCGGGACAGAAGAGGAGAGATGATTTCGAAAGAAGGATTTTCTGTTGTCGCGCCGATTAGATTAATTAAACCGTTTTCAACATACGGCAGAAGAACGTCCTGCTGGGCTTTATTCCACCTATGAATTTCATCTACGAAAAGTACGGTTTTCTTTTTACCTAAATTTTCTTGAGCAATTTTAATTATTTTGTTCAAATCACTTTTACCTGCTTGAACTGCAGAAAGAGCATGAAATTGAACTTTGGTTTGGTTGGCGATAATATGAGCAAGCGTTGTTTTGCCGCTGCCCGGAGGTCCCCAGAAAATTAGAGAAAAAGGATTATCTGATTTGACAATTCTTCTCAAAAGAGCATTTTCGGATGAGAGGTGTTTCTGTCCAACAAATTCCTGAAAATTTTTCGGCCGCATCCTAAAAGCAAGATTCATAACAAGCCCATTGTAGCACTAATTATCTTGAATCAAAAATTTTATTTTTTTATTTTCTTGCGGTGCGGACTCTTTCAAGTCTGGTTAGGAATTTTTTGCGAAGTCTTAAATTTTGGGGCGTAACTTCCATTAATTCGTCGTCTTCCAGGAAATCCAAACACTGCTCAAGA
>JBBTZX010000044.1:0-5764 GCA_038061125.1 Patescibacteria group bacterium
AGGCAAATCCAACCATCATGCCCTGATCTCCGGCGCCCTGCGCCTTGTGTAAAGCTTTTTTAGGATTTTCTCCTTGGGCAATATCACTGCTTTGTTCATGGATAAGATTCACAACGGCGCAGCTTTTATAATCAATTCCGTAATCGGCATTTGTATATCCGATATCCTTTAGGACATTACGAACGATCGATTGAACATCAACGTAAGTTTTAGTAGTAATCTCTCCTCCTACCAGAACAAGACCGGTAGTTGTAAATACTTCACAGCAACAAGCGCTATCCGGATCATCTTTTAAAACTGCATCAAGAACAGCATCTGCGACTTGGTCGCAGATTTTATCGGGGTGGCCTTCCGTTACGGATTCGGAAGTGAAGAACTTTCTCATATTTCGCGCATCCTTTTCAGGAGATACTCTTTACTATTTTTAGATAAATCTTCGTCGGTTTCTTCAAAGAGTTTTTGCAAAATTTCTCCAATCTTAGGTCCGGGTTTAATATTTAGTTCTTTCATTACGTCATTGCCGTCAATTGCAAGATCATTGATAGAGAAAGGCTTTGGCTTCAGTTGTTCTTCCACTCTTTTTTTGAAAAGTTTCAGTCTCCAGCTTTCTGCAGTTTGGGTTCCGCCTCCGAGCCTATCTCCAATTCTTAAATCCATCATGTCTTTGACATTTTCAACTCCAATTCTTCGTATAAATCTTCGAACAGCGCTGTCGGTTATTTTTTCATCTACCGTAAACATATGCCAGCGAATAAGCGTGTACACTTTTTCTCTTTCTTTTTTGGAAAACTTAAGCCTATCGCAAATATCTTTGGCCAGTCTTGCCCCTGCGATTTCGTGATTGTGGAATATTATTAATCCTTCTTCGTCATTCTTTGCGACTTTTGGTTTACCAACATCATGCAGAAGTGCGGAAAACCTAACGATTGGATCTTTGGACGGACAATATTTCAAAGAAAGAAAATTATGGGTGAACACGTCGCTGGTATGATGTCTACCCGGCCTTACTTGTGAAACGCCAATTCCTTCAATAAGTTCGGGGATAATGTTCTCTAATAAATTAGCATTTCTAAGAAGCATAATCCCGTCATATGGATATCCTGTCCCAAGAATTCGTAATAATTCCATGCGAATTCTCTCGCCAGAGACATGTTTTATTAGAGGAGCGTCTTTTTGTATTTCTTTCCAGGTATTTTCCTCAATTGTAAATCCGTATTCCGAAGCTATACGGATAGCACGAAGCAATCTTAATGCGTCTTCTTTGAAACGTTTCTTTGGATCGCCAACCGCACGGATTATTTTCGCTTTAATATCTTTTTGTCCCCCAAAAGGATCAATAATTTCGTGCGTCGACCCCAGGGGTTGAGCCTCAAGCTTTAGGGCTATTGAATTGACAGTAAAGTCACGGCGCGCGAGATCTTCTTCTATTGATTTTCCCCACTCAACAGAATCTGGTCTTCGTTTGTCGCTATAGCCTTTTTCTGTTCGAAAAGTCGTAATCTCTACGATTATCCTTCCATACACTGTAGTATGGAGGGGAACACCAACTGTGCCGAATTTATTATCGTAAAATCCATCTTTAAAAATTTTAAGTAAATCTTGCGGAGTAGCATTCGTAGTCATGTCCCAATCTTTCACAGACTTTTTCAAAAGCAAATTGCGGACGCATCCTCCGACAAGATAAACAGCAAAACCGCTATCTTGAACCTTTTTGTAAATAGCTAAAATTTCCTGTGTAATATACTCAATCATCCTGATATAGTATAACAGATTATGAAGAAGTGGAAAATTTTAAATAAATTAAGAACAGGAGATATTGCGAAGGTTTTATTGGAAAATCGTGGGATAAAAACGAGGAAAGAAGTTGAAGAATTCTTAAATCCCAAACTTGATAAAGTAACAGCTGAAAGCGTTGGTATTAATAAAAGAGAGCTTCAAAAAGCAATAAATAGAATTAAAACTGCAATTAAAAATAAAGAAGAGATTGTGGTTTTCGGAGATTATGATGTTGATGGGATTTGCGGAACTGCTATTTTATGGGAGAGGCTTAATGGTTTGGGTGCAGAAGTTATGCCGTATATTCCGCATAGAATAGATGAGGGATACGGTCTATCTTCGAAAGGAATTTCAAATGTCAAATTACAAATTTCAAATGTCAAATTAATCATTACAGTAGACAATGGGATTGTGGCCAATGAGGCTGTGAAGTTTGCGAATGACCAAGGCATAGATGTTATTATCACCGATCATCATGTTCCAGCAAAGGTTTTGCCGAAAGCTTTGGCTATTGTTCACACAACCAAACTCTGCGGCACCGGCGTTGCGTACTTGCTGGCGCAAAGTCTGTTATCAGTTCTCAGTCCCCAGCTGTCAGATAAAGGTCAATCAGTTTTCGATCAATCAGTTCCGACAAACAGACAACAGATAAACCAGAATCCGAAAACCGAAAACAGAGAACCGATAACTGATTCCCATCTCGAGCTTGTGGCTCTGGCAACGGTTGCGGACTTAGTTCCGCTTGTTGGAGCCAATAGGACGCTATTAAAATTCGGACTTGAAAAACTTAAAAAAACGAAAAGAATTGGACTTTTGGAATTATTTAAAGAAGCAGAATTAGATCCTGCGAAAATTGATGTTTATGCGATAGGACACATTATAGCTCCTCGTCTTAATGCGATGGGGCGTTTGGAATACGCAATGGATAGTTTAAGGCTTGTCTGTGCCAAAAATAAAGATAAGGCAAAAGCTCTTGCCCTAAAATTAGGCAGTACCAACAGAGAACGTCAGCAAGTAACAATTGAGACATCAGAACAGGCAATATTAAGTGTAAGAAAAGAAAAAAAAGGAAAATTATTATTTGTTGCGAATGAGAAATATCAGCAAGGAGTGATTGGGTTAGTTGCCGGAAAATTGGTAGAAGAATTTTATAAGCCGGCAATCGTTATTTCAAAAGGAGAAAAATTTAGCAAAGCCTCTGCGAGATCAGTTAGCGGATTTAATATTATAGAGTTTATTCGGAAATCTTCGGATCTTTTGGTTGATGCGGGAGGACATCCGATGGCAGCAGGTTTTACAGTTGAAACAGCTAAACTAGTAGTTCTTGAAAAAAGATTAAGAGAATTGGGAGAAAAAGATATAGACATTAATAGTCTAACCAGAACTCTTAAAATAGATTGTGAATTGCCTTTAACATTTGTTATGAGCGAGCTGTATGATTCAATTCAAAAACTTTCTCCGTTCGGAATGGGCAATCCGGAACCGACCTTTTTGTCAAAAAATGTGATTATTGAGGATATGAGATTGGTGGGTATGGAAGGGAAACATTTAAAGTTAGTAGTTAGCAGTCAGAAGTTAGATGTTAAGTTTGACGCAATCGCTTTTGGGATGGGAGAAAGAGCAGGAGAAATTAAAATAGGAGATAAGATGGATATTGCTTATACGATTAGTCAGGATGAATGGAACGGAAACAAACGGTTACAATTGAAGATTAAGGATTTGAAGTAGGAGTACCTGATTGAGACGCACCTTCATTAGGGGTAGGTTGCGGTTTGCGCAATATTGGAGCTGGTGCAAAATCCACACCCCCAACGCTTTTAACAAACTTAGGATCAACTATTCTTCCCGCAACGGCTTCCCAAGGATGAAATGCATAATTCCATCTGGGATCGCTTGAGTCGCCTAAAACTTCTTTTGCCATAGATTTATATCTTAAGAACTATTTTTATACTGCGCTTGACAGAAACCTGACAAACATAATCTATTCTACAATCTCGGTTGACTAAGCAAGCACAACAAGTTATTATTATAACATGCCTACAACAAGTCCTACAAGGACTCTTATTAAGGATTGTTACAATAAGATTGGCAAAGAAGTTTTGCTCAAGGGTTGGGTTAGAGTGGTAAGGTCACACGGAAAGCTGGTTTTTTTCGATCTTAGGGATAGATCGGGAACAGTTCAGATAGTTGTAAATCCCAAAGTTTCAGAAAAAGCATACAAAGAATCTTTGGAGCTTCACCCGGAATTCGCAATCGAGCTAGTTGGTCTTGTCAAGGAAAGGCCCAAAGCAGCTACTGCCAAAGAATCATCAACTGGAGGAGTAGAAATAGAAGCAAAAGAGATTAGAATTCTTTCCAAAGCGGAAACTTTGCCTTTTGATATGGGAGGACCAAACCTTAAATTAGAATTACCAACGCTTTTGGACTATAGATCCTTGACTCTTCGCCATCCCAAAGTTGCTGCGATTTTCAAAATTCAGGAAACGATAGCGTACTCGTTTCGTTCTGCGCTTAAAGAACAAGGATTTACTGAAATTTTTGTACCAAGTATTGTCCCGACTGCAACCGAAGGAGGAGCAGAAGTTTTTTCCGTTAATTATTATGGTAGAAATGCTTATCTTGCCCAATCTCCCCAACTTTATAAACAAATAATGGTGGGAGTTTTCGAAAAAGTATTTACTGTTGCCCACGCTTACCGTGCGGAGCCATCCATCACAACAAGACACCTTTCGGAATATGTTAGTCTTGATGCGGAATTTGGATTTATAAATTCATGGGAAGATCTTATGGATGCCGCGGAAAAATTAATCGCATCAATTCTGAAAAACGTTTGGGAAGAAAATAAAAAAGAACTTTCAACACTTGGCATAAATGAGATACCGCAAATAAAAAAATCTATTCCTAGAATTAAGCTTGCGGACGCACAGGAACTGATATTCAAGAGAACAAGTATAGACAATAGAAATGCGCCTGATTTAAATCCGTCTGATGAGAAAGAACTATGTGCTTGGGCAAAAGAGGAAACCGGCGCTCCATTTGTTTTCGTTACGCATTTTCCTACCAAGAAGCGTCCATTCTACACTATGCCGGATCCAAATAATTCGGAGTCTACGTTAAGTTTTGATCTTTTAGGAATAAGCGAGGAGTGGATAACAGGCGGACAAAGAATTAATGATTATGAACAGTTGCTTACTCACATAAAAAAGTGGGGAAACAAAAAAGAGAATTTCGAAATTTATCTTCAAGCCTTCAAATATGGAATGCCGCCGGAAGGGGGATTTGCCTTAGGCCTGGAAAGGGTTACGAAGGACATCTTGGGTTTAGCAAATGTGCGGGAGGCGAGTCTTTTCCCAAGAGATATGGAGAGAATTGATGAAAGACTTTCTGTTACTGATAAAAAAGATAAAAAAACTTCGTAAATTAATTTCCAAAAAGAGGATTTTATTATACGGTTCTCCTTTGGTTTTGCTTTTATTGTTATTTTTAATTGTAGGTATTGATATAAGTACCCAAAGATATTTACAAAATAATAAAGTCATAGAAGCGCCAATAGAATTGCCGGACTTATCTTTATATCCGATTCTCAAGTCTCCTTTAAATCCCGAAATTACTGCGCAAGCGGCAATAGTAATGGATGGTGATTCCAAGGCTGTGCTTTTTGCCCAAAAGCCACATCTTCGTTTTTCAATGGCTTCCACAACTAAAATTATGACAGCATTAATAGGGCTTTCTTATTATAAGTTAGATGATGTTTTGAAAGTTATGACTCCAAACGTAGAAGGTTCAGTGTTGGGACTAACAGAGGGAGAACAAATGACTTTTGAAAATCTTTTGTATGGCATGCTTCTTCCCTCCGGCAACGACGCTGCACTTACCATAGCAGATAATTATCCAGGAGGAGAAACGGAATTTGTAAAAAAAATGAATAATAAGGCAATAGAACTTCGGCTTTATAATACTCATTTTTCCGATACAAACGGTCTTGATG
>JBBTZX010000045.1:0-7338 GCA_038061125.1 Patescibacteria group bacterium
GGAAACCTCTAGAAAATTTTTTCCTAAAGGGAAAATTGTACTTACGGGAAACCCCGTTCGGCAAATGGCAAATGGCACCCATTCGGCAAACTCAGGGCAAGAATGGCAAATGGCAAATGACGAAAAATTTCCCCTTATTTACGTCACAGGAGGAAGTTCAGGATCGCATTTTATTAATGCTTTGGTTGAGAATAATCTAACGAAAATTTTAGAGAAATTTAATGTTATTCATCAGACAGGAGAAAGTTTTAAGTACAATGATTTTTCAAGACTAGGAAAGATTAAGGCATCGTTGCCGAAAAAATTGCAGGGAAGATACATATTAACTAAATTTATTGACCCATCGTTAGTGGGAAGTATTTTGGAAAAAGCAGATATTGTAATTAGCAGATCCGGAATAAATACGGTAACTGAACTTATTTTTTTTGGCGTTCCTTCTCTTTTGATTCCATTACCTTTTTCCCAAAGACAGGAGCAACTAAAGAATGCATTATTTCTCAAGACAAAAGGATGTGCGGAAATATTTGAACAAAAAGACGATTCTGCAAAGCAAAACATTTTTCTCTCAAAATTATTTGATATATTTGAGAATATAAATAAATATAGGGAGAATTTGCAAAAAATTTCTAAACTTGTGAATACGGATGCCGCTAGGAAAATAATTGATGTTTTGGAATATGCAAAAAAGAAGAAATAAGAATTTATCTCCTGTTTTTATTTTCGTTAGCGTGATAGTGATATTAATTTGCGGATTTTTGTATATTTATCTTTTTCAAAAACCGATAATCATAAGTCCTCTAGGAGTAAATAATAGTTCATCGGAAGAAAGAGTACGGAAATTATTTTTGGATGCGGAAATTCCAATTTCGGAAATTTCCCTTGCCACAGATTCATCCTACTTGATAAGACTTAACGACGGAAGCGAGGTGCTTTTGTCTTCGAAAAATACAAACTCAAGAATACAGTCTTTACAAGTCCTATTAAAACAGTTTACAATAGAAGGGCAAAAATTTAAACGCGTAGATTTTAGGTTCGAGAAACCGACAATTGCATTTTAGATATGACAGAAGGAAAAATAGTGATAGGAGTTGATATTGGTTCCTCAAAAATAGTAACGTTGATAACCAGAGTTGACGAAGATGCTGTAAATGTAATGGGCGTTTCTGAAGTTAAGTCAAATGGCGTTAAAAAAGGTCAAATTGTAGATATCAAGTCGGCAGTTGAATGTATAAATAATTCTTTGGATAGCGCAGAAAGAATGGCTGGATCTTCAGTGTCTCACATAATTGCTTCAATTGGAGGAAACCACATCGAGTCCCTGAACTCAAAAGGAGTAGTGGCTGTTTCCATGCCGGATCAAGAAATAACGCAGGGAGATATGCTAAGGGTGATTGACGCTGCCAAAGCAGTTTCGCTGCCCTCAACTCGGGAAATAATTCATGTTTTACCAAGAGCATATACGGTGGATGGTCAGGAAGGGATAAAAGACCCAATCGGCATGACAGGAGTCAGGCTTGAGGTAGATACTCATATTATTTCTGCAAACGGAATATCTCTAGGAAATTTGGAAAAAGCTTTTTCAGAAGTCGGGATTGATGTTGACGCAGTGGTTTTTAGCGGATATGCTTCGAGCCTTGCGGTTTTGTCTGATACCGAAAAGGAGCTCGGCGTTGTCATGGTTGATATTGGAGCGGGAACCACTGATATATCCATATATATAGAAGGGTCTGTTGCTTTTTCTTCGGTTTTGCCGATTGGAGCAAGACATATTACCAATGATTTAGCAATTGGACTTCGAATTTCGCTGGAAAGCGCTGAAAAAATAAAATTATTCTTATCGTCTCCTTCCGAAACTCCAATAAAAATGGACGATATGGAAGAAATTCAGCCAAGAGAGAAAAAGAATCCCGATGAAATAGATTTAAATTCCTTAAATCTTCCCGAAGACCTTCGGAAAGTTTCACAAAAAACTTTGATAGACGGAATAATCAGACCAAGGCTCAATGAGCTTTTCACTATGGTAGGACTTGAACTTAAAAGAAGCGGATATGGTGGTCAGACTCCTTCGGGTTTGGTAGTAACAGGCGGAGGCGCAAGGACAATTGGAATTGCCATTGCCGCAAAAAGAACTCTGGCAATGCCTGTCAGAATCGGAATACCGACAAGAATAAAAGGACTGATAGACGAAATACAGGATACTCCTTTCGCAACAGTTGTGGGGTTGGCTATGTATGGCGCTACTTTGGAGGAAAATGAATCATTGCCTTTCGGAATTAATCTGCCCCATCTTCCGAACATAAAATTTTCGGGATTATTGTCTAAGGCAGTTGGGTTTATTAAATCCTTCATGCCATAGGTGTTGCAAAAACAATTTTGATGTGTTAGTATTTTGTTGATTTATGTTGATAAAGCCGCAAACAGCAAATTTCGCCAAAATAAGAGTTATGGGAATTGGCGGAGGCGGAGTTAATGCGTTAAATTCCATGATTTCCCAAGCCCAAATACAAGGAGTAGATTTTGTTGCTGTAAATACGGATGCCCAAGCCCTTCTTCTTGCTCAAGCGGCAACCAAACTTCAAATAGGAGAAAATCTGACGAAAGGATTAGGCAGCGGAGGAAATCCCGAAATAGGAAAACAGGCCGCAGAAGAATCTTACGAGAAAATAAAAGAGATGATTGACGGATCGGATATGATTTTCTTGGCAGCCGGAATGGGTGGAGGAACAGGAACAGGAGCAACACCGATAATTGCCAAAGCTGCTAAAGAAGTAGGGGCTTTGACAGTAGCAGTAACAACCAAGCCGTTTTTGTTTGAAGGAACACGCCGGATGGTGGCGGCAGAAGAAGGATTGGAGGAATTAAAAGATAAAGTAGATACGCTTATCGTTATTCCTAATCAAAGAATCTTGGATGTAGTGGATAGAAAATTAACTCTTCTGGAAGCATTTAGGGTGGCAGATTCAGTTCTAACCCAAGGAGTTCAAGGAATTTCAGACCTTATCACAATCCCCGGTCTTATCAATGTAGATTTTGCCGATGTGAAAGCCATAATGTCCTCTGCCGGTTCGGCTCTGATGGGTATTGGAACAGGAGTTGGCGAAAATAGAGCGCAGACTGCGGCAAGGATGGCAATTGCCTCTCCTCTTCTGGAAATAACTATGGAAGGAGCAAGGGGTGTGCTTTTCAATATCACAGGCGGTCCCGACCTGACGATGAGCGAAGTTGATGAAGCAGCCAAAATTATTTCTTCCTCGGCTGATCCGGATGCAAATATTATTTTCGGAGCAACGATTGACGAGGCAATGCATGATCAGATGAAAATTACCGTTGTTGCAACCGGATTTGACCAAACGCGCCAGACCCTGAAGGAATTTGTCAGTCCCCGCCCAGCCAATAAAGAAAGTCTGAAGATGGAAACTCCCAAACCCGAAATAGAAAAAGAGCCGGAAAATAAAGAAGACGAAATATGGGACATCCCCGCCTTTTTGAGGCAAAGAAACTAGCTTCGAAATAGTGTTCGACCAGACATTATATGGGATAATGCATTTGCCCTATATTCTTACACCTTGAGTGTTTTATTTGGTTTGTGATACAGTATTGATAATGGAACCGCCCGTAGAACCACAAAAAGCATCAAATCTGGAGCCTTCTGAAAATAAGATATCTCCCATTGTTATTGTAAGAAATGGCGAAAGAGCTGTAAGCGTACAGATAGCAGACATAAACAGTTTGTTTAGGGATATTGAATCCTATAACAGACAATTCTCTCTGGGTAGTCAAATGTCATCATTGATTTCAGGAGCGTTTGACAAGAGAGGGAAAAAAGAAAGCTCTGAAGATTCAGAAGAAATATTTAGTGGAATTTCAGACGAGCAACAGCATATGTCTGTCTTAAGACTAAGCGTTGTGCATGGCGATTTGTTGAAAAATATCGGACTATCTTTTGATCCCGTTTCTGGCAAAGAAGGCATTGCTTTATTCAAAGGTAAAAGGGCTGAAAGCGGAGAAATGAGATTAAGTATTGATAACCGAGGTCAATTTACGGCTTTCTTAAAAGGATTGGCGTCTGAACAGGTTTCTAAAACTTTGTTGGAGGAGAATTTAACTTCCTTAACGAATGTACTAAATAAGCAAATTCTTGACAACTATGATCTTAAAGAGCCAGATGATGAAACACTTTCTTTCCTCGGAAGCCTAGGGACAATTGTTGCGGAATATAAGCGTTTGGGATTAGTGGTCGAAGCAGAAAAACTTGAAGAATATTTAATTCATTCAAGGGAAGGTAACTTACGAGAATTTGTAGAAATTAGAGCAAGCGGACTAATGCAAAAACCAGGAGAAGGTTTTGGGCCAGCGGATTGGGTTAAAGATTCAGGCCCTAAATTCCTGACTCGTAAATGGGATGAAGCGCTTGCAGTCCTACGGAATGCGAGCAAGAATCCCAAAGCACACGGGCTCCATAAAGAGCTTCTTGCTCATCTAAACGAATGTGTTATTATCGCGCAAAAAAATCTTGAAGGCATTAAGTATTACACTTCTGAAAATAAAGCTAAACTTAAAGAAATCCTTGCAAAAGCTGCAGACGAGCTTTCAGGTTTTGAAACATAAGGGTAAAAACACTCCGAGCCATTCCTTCTTAATTACTGCTTAATTCTTCCTGAAGATTTAGAAAAGGGAAACTTTTCTTTTAGGCGTTTTTGGTAGAAATTGAGATTGAAATATAATCTTGACTTAGGAATTCCCGCATCAGTTAGATACGCTCCAAACTTGACAACCAGATTGCAACACAAAAATGCCACTTGACAACCACTTGACAACTTCATGTTCAGACTTGACAACTAAATTTAGATATTATAAAATTAGCAAATATGGAAGTTAAAGAAGTTATTTTAGATGTCGCTAATAAAAAAAAGACTTTTATAACTGCTGATGTTGTTAAAGCGTTAGATGTCAAGATATCAAGGCAACAGGTGAGTTTCGTTATAAACCAGATGGTTAAAGATGGTTTTCTCCTAAAAGGGGGAAGTACCGCTAGTGCGTTTTATGCTTTGCCCCAGAATGAGGAATTTGTATATGAGACAGTTAGGTTGAGATTTAAAAGAGAAGCTTTAGAGGAGCATAGGGTCTTTAATGACATTAAGGATAAACATGCCTTTGTCAGAAATTTAGAAGAAAATCTTTCAAGCATATTATTCTATGCATTTACTGAAATGTTGAATAATGCTATAGAGCATTCTCGATCTAACTATGTGGAAATAGAGCTAAAGAAAGATAAGGAAAATCTTACATTTATTGTGGACGATTTCGGGGTAGGAGTATTTAGGAATGTTATGAAAAAAAGAAATCTTAGGTCTGAATTGGAAGCAATGCAGGATTTACTGAAAGGAAAAACTACTACTCAACCACACTCGCACACTGGTGAAGGTATTTTTTTCACCTCAAAAGTAGGAGATATATTTATTTTAGAAAGCTATGGTTATAAATTACGGGTGGATAATCTTGTAAAGGATGTATTCTTTGAGGAGCTTAAGCCGCAAAAGAGAGGTACTAGGGTAACATTTGCAATATCTATGAAATCAAGGAAACATTTAGATGATATTTTTAATAGGTTTGTAACAAAGCCAGGAGATATAGGATTTGATAAGACAGAGATTTTAGTTAGACTTTTTACAACTGGGACAATATACATATCCCGTTCTCAAGCTAGAAGGATATTGTCTGGCTTAGATAAGTACGAAACGATTGTACTGGATTTTGATAGGGTGACTACAGCGGGACAAGCTTTTTCAGATGAAATTTTTAGAGTATTTCAGCAAAGATATCCAAATATTAAAATAGAGCCAGTCAATATGGCTGAACCAGTTAAGTTTATGATAGATAGAGTTGAGAAGCCTGCCACCAAATAAATCCTTGACTTTATTCGTCTCCTTTGTTAAATTTATCCTGAAGGTTTAAGAAGAGAAGCTTTTCAATTGGGTGGTTTTAAAACTGGGGAATTGATTTATCCAGCACCTTTTCAAAACCCCGTGGTTTGCCATCGTTATTTTCTCGCGTGAGTCAATGTTCCATGAAAAAAAGGTGCAGGATTTATTCCGCCGCAAAGCCTAATCGCCTTTCTCTTAGGAAACGCTAAGCGGTTCACGTCCTTCTTCTCTGGAGGGTATTACGGGAGAAGCTTTGGGAAAATATTTCATCCTTGGCGCATCACTTGTATTAGGATTAGTAGTTTGCGGTAAGCTCTCTAGAGATTTTTTAATGAGAGATAGCAAATTCCTAGCCACGCCTATCTGTTCAGGAGTTGCTTTTTCACCCAACGCGTTCTCGATTCTTTCAGCTCCAATAAACGCTATAATTTTCTCGTCTTTTTCATTAGTATCGCTAACGATCTGACGTCGAATGCTAAAACCTCTTGGCTCAATATCGGAGGAGTTTTGTCTAGGACCTATCTCCTCCACAACTCGGAATGTTCCCATGCCTATTGCTATCTGCGGAGTTACTAGGCAAGTAACATGGTCTAATCGATATTTGGTATCGTAATCAGCGTTTTCTGTTGTTGCTATTCCTCTTCGTTTCCCAAACCTCCCAATTACATCCTGCGTTTCTGTGCGTAGCAGTTCCTCACGATGTGATGTTTCGGCATGAGACCCATTTTTTCCTTGTTCGCTTGGCGGTGGGGTTATTAATGAAAATACCTCTTCATTTGGTAGATTTGTGCCCATTAGCATTTTATAACAGAAATGTGTTCAAGCTGTCAAGCATTGACAATGGTTTGGCAAAGAAGGACAATGTTATGTATGGAAATTCTGCGGAAGATTTATTCTTTCCTACTTGACGCTGTCCAGACATTTCTTCTCGCCGCTGCATTTTTTCTGGTTATCTATGTATTTCTCTTCAGGCCGTTTCAGGTTAACGGAGATTCAATGTTTCCTAATTTTAAAGATCAGGAATATGTGCTGACCAATATTATCCAGCTTCGTTTTCAAGAGCCAAAACTGGGAGATGTAATTGTTTTTAAAGCTCCTACTGATCCGGAAAAAGATTATATAAAAAGAGTTATCGGTGTGCCAGGAGATAGAGTAATGATTAGAGACGGCAGTGTTTATGTAAACGGAAAAATGCTGGATGAAAGTTCTTATCTTAAACCAACGGTAAAGACCTATGCGGGATCATTTCTTAAAGAGGGAGAAGAAGTAGCTGTTCCTCAAGGAAGTTTTTTAGCATTTGGAGACAATAGACCATACAGTTCGGATTCAAGGGAATGGGGCTTTGTGCCAAAGGATTTCATAATAGGGCAGTCATTTTTCGCTTATTGGCCGCTTCCGCTTGCAGGTCTTATTA
>JBBTZX010000046.1:0-2748 GCA_038061125.1 Patescibacteria group bacterium
TCTATTTAATAGTAGTTGCGTTGTCCTTTATTTGTCAAGTGGGATAGAGTATACTAACCCTTATTATGAAGATTATAGTTACCCACAGCTCCCCGGATTTGGATGCAATTACATCGGTCTGGCTGATTAAAAAATTTTTTCAGGGATGGGAAAATGCGAATGTTCAATTTGTGCCCGCAGGGGAAAGAATGGGGGGTTCGAGGCGTCTGTCGCACGTTGCAAATGACGCTCGCAAAACTTCAGTCAAAGTTCAAGATAAAACCCGCTCGCTAAGTGAACGCCTGTCCCAAACAGAAACGCAATCGGCGTTCAGTTCATTTGCAAGTGGACAGCCACCTCTCACAGCGATAGAAGTAATTGGACAGGATGAAGTGATGCATGTTGATACCGGCTTGGGGCCTTTGGATCATCATCAAACCGCGTCAGATGCAGTTTGCGGGGCCAGTCTGACGTGGGATTATGTCAGAGCTAATAGTTCAGAGTTTAAGGTTACAAATTCCGATAGAACAAAGCAGAAGATTGAAGCGATTTCAAGAATTGTAAGAGTGGTGGTTCAAATAGATCATTTCAGAGAAGTGTTTTGGGCAGATCCTACGGCTGATTATCATGAATTTGGATTGGAAGGTATTTTGGACGGCTTGAAACTGCAAAAACCAGATCAAGATGAATATTATGTGGAATTTATAAGTAGTTGTCTTGATGCTCTGTTGCATAATTTCGAAAATAGAATTTGGGCAGAGAGAGAAATTAAAGAGAACGGGCAGATATTTGCAACCAGTTTTGGCAAAGGTATCGGGTTTGAGACGATTAATGACGATGTTATCAAGCTTGCCCAAAAGATGGGTTATGTGATAGTTTTGCGGAAAGATCCGCGCAAAGGTTATGTTAGGATAAAAGCGCTTCCAAAAGCTGAAAATAAGCAAGAAAGTATAGACCTGACGCTTGCATATGAAAAGCTAAGGAAAATGGATCCGGATGCGACTTGGTTTCTGCATATTTCCAAGAAAATGCTTCTCAACGGATCTGTAAAAAATCCCAAAATGCGCCCGACAAAATTAAGCTTAAGTGATATAATAAAGGTATTAAAAGAGATTTAATGGACTGTATTTTTTGCAAAATCAGAGATAGGGAGATTCCGAAAGAATTTACTTACGAAGATGAAGATGTTATGGTTTTTCCGGACATTAATCCGTTAAAACCGATACATCTTTTGATTATGCCAAAAAAACACATTAAGGATTTTCTGGATCTTAAAGACACGACACTTTTGGAAAAAGTTAAAAATGTTATACAGAAAATGATCAAAGAACAAAAACTTAAAGACAAAGGATATCGTTTAGTCGTTAATGGCGGAGGAGCACAGATAGTAGATCATTTGCATGTCCATTTGGTTGGACCGTTGGGAGGTGTTTAATTTATGGTAGTTGTTAGAAAAATGCCGGGAGACAGCGATGACGCGCTTATCAGAAAATTTTCCAGAAAAGTTATCAATGAAGGAATTCTTCAGGAAGCAAAAAGGCGCGCTTTTTATCTAAAGCCTTCTTTGGCTCGTAAACAAAAGGTACAGGACGCAAGAAGAGCCAAAAAGATTTGGAGCTAACTTTATGGGTAATATACAGATTCCAATTTTCGTGGAAAGCAGATATAAAGTTAATAGAAGAAAGATAAAATTGGCTATTAATAATATATTGGGTAAGCAGGAAGTTACAGGACCGGTTGAGGTTTCTGTGGCTATTGTCGGGGATAGGAAGATGAGAGAACTTAGCCGTAAGTACAAAAATGAAGACAAAACCAGAAACGTTTTATCATTTTCTCTGATGGAAGGAGAAGCTATACGTGTTCCCGATGATATTCTTAGGCTCGGCGACATAGTTATTTCATATCCTGTGGTTATAAAAGAAGCGTCCAAAGAGGAGATGCTGGTAGATGATAAAATAGACGAGCTTGTCGGGCATGGACTAATGCACCTTTTAGGAATTAATCACGAGGAATAGATAAAAGTATGGTATACTACCGAAAATACCGTCCCCAAGGAATATCAGAACTTGACAGCGAGGCTGTCAGACAGACCTTATTGGATGTTTTGTCCGGCAAGGAAATTCCCCATGCGTTTCTATTTACAGGACCAAAAGGACTTGGTAAAACTTCTGCGGCAAGAATTGTGGCGAAAATAGTTAACTGCGAAAAAAGAAAAAATGATATTGAGCCGTGCAATAAATGCGATCAATGCGTGTCAATAGGTAACGGCACCAATATGGATGTTTTGGAAATTGACGGAGCATCGAACCGGGGAATAGATGAGATAAGAGATTTGAGGGAAAAAGTAAGACTGTCGGCACTTCGGGCGACAAAGAAGGTTTACATAATCGACGAGGTGCACATGTTGACCACTGAAGCATTTAACGCGCTTCTCAAAACTTTGGAAGAGCCGCCAAGTCACGTGATGTTTATTCTTTGCACTACAGAACCGCACAAAGTTCCGGCAACTATAGTTTCCCGATGTTTTCATATCGCTTTTAAAAAAGCAGAGCCGCTAGAACTTGTCAGATCATTTAAAAGAATTGCCAAGAAAGAAAATTTAAAGATTGACATAGAGGCTTTGGAGCTTATTGCAAGCCTTTCTGATGGAAGCTTTAGGGATGGAGTAAAAATTTTGGAGGAAGTGGTGGGTTTTGCCGGAAGAAAAAAAATTACCAAAAAACTTATTGAAGAAAGATATCAAATCTCCAATTTAGAACACCAAGTTTC
>JBBTZX010000047.1:0-11291 GCA_038061125.1 Patescibacteria group bacterium
AAGCGCATGCGCAACATTGACAGGAACGCCTGCTTCTGCAAACATATCTACCTGCACATCCATTACCTCATAAAGGCTTGCTAAAGCATGTCCGGACGGATGGTGGGACAGGAGCAGATCTATCTCTTTTCCTTTTTGATTGAGTCTGTCTGCCAAAAGAACTTCTCCGATATCCGCATCTATTCCCGCCATTACCTTTTTAACTGGCAATTTTGGATCGCCAAACAAAATACGCGAATCCGAATAGGGATTTGTCAAAGATTCCTTATCAAAATATTGTTTTTTCTTGGCAGGAAGATCTTCGTAGTCTTTTTTTACTCTTGCCAATAATTTTTTTATTCCTTCCACACCACGGGGATCTGCTTTGATAGCCATCTCAATGGCTAAATCGTAAATTTGTTGTAAGGTCATAGAAGTTGAATGTACCATAGAGGAAAGTATATAATAATAAGGTCAAAAAAGCAAAGTCGCCGAGGTGATGGAATGGTAGACATGCGGGTCTCAAAAACCCGTGCCGGCAACGGCATGAGAGTTCGAATCTCTCCCCCGGCACTTTGGATAAAGAGGGTTCGCCTGCCCGCCCGAAGTGCGCCTTGAGCCGTGAAAGAATAGTTCTGAAAAGGCGAAAGGCAAACGAAGCGGAGGGAACTCCCTCTTTACCCACAACACAATAAATGAAAAACGTAATAATTTTACATGGAACCGGCGAAACAAAAAATTCCTTCTGGTTTCCGTGGCTTACAAGAGAACTTCTTAAAAAGGGCTATACGGTTTCACTCCCTGAACTCCCAAATGCAGATTATCCAGACATCAAGAAATGGCTGCCTGTAGCCCTAAGAGAAACTTATACTTCTGAAACAGTATTAATTGGCCATTCTGCTGGCGGCCCTTTGCAACTGAGCGTTCTGGAGAACATTAATATAAAAATTAAACAAGCAATTCTAGTTTCTGGATATGCTCGTCCAAAAGGAAAAGATAAGAAACCAGAACTGATTTTGCAGGATGTTTACAATTGGCAAAAAATTGCGCAAAATGTGAAGGACATTCTCTTCGTTAATTCAGACAATGATCCTTGGGGATGTGACGACGTAGAGGGACGATATGTGCTTGACCATATTGAAAAAGGTAAATTAATCGTTATGAAGGGAGAAGGACATATGGGTTCTGACACTTTTAAACAACCCTACAAGAAATTTCCTTTCTTGCTGAAGTTGATTGATCTTTAAATTTTTGAATTTACATATGAAAAAACGAGTTTTTATAGTTTAGAGATTAAAAGGTTAGAGGTCGTTGAGGCTACACCCCAAGGGTGTAAAGGTAAAATATGAACAAAAAAAGTCCAACTGTCGGAATCGGTGTAATTATTTTAAAAGGAAAGCGTGTACTTATAGGTAAGAGGAAAAAGGTTAAGTTAGGTAAAAATACTTGGGGTTTTCCGGGCGGACATTTAGAGCATAAGGAAAGTTTTGAAGATGCGGCAAGAAGAGAAGTTTTCGAAGAAACAGGAATAAAAATCAGAAATATCAAATTCGCTTCCGCTACGAATGACCTTTATAGAAAAGAGGATAAACACTATATCACTATTTATATGACATGCGATTATTTATCCGGAAAAGTAGAAAATAAGGAGAAAGAAAAATGCGCAGGATGGAAGTGGATTTTATGGGAAGATCTCCCTACCCCGCTTTTCTTTCCTATCCAAAATCTCTTAAAACAGAACTTCAATCCTTTTTAAAAAGTCTTACCTTCTTTTAGGCGCCGAGTTTGGCAGAAATTGCTGCTAATCTTTCTCAATCGGGGTAAGTTCAGGCGGATTCTTCGGTTCGTTTTCTGTCTACATTATAAAATTTTACTCTGTCTCCGCGGAAAAGTAAATCTATTTCTCCTAAAGGCCCGTTTCTGTGTTTTGCCACCAAAAGTTTAGTCTGCATTGTCGGAGCATATTCATCTTCCGGCCTATACAAAAACATCACAACGTCTGCGTCCTGTTCAATAGCGCCTGACTCTCTTAAATCCGCCAGCTGGGGCTTCTTCTCTCCCCGATGCTCAACTGCACGGGAAAGCTGGGAAACTGCCAGAACAGGAACTTTAAGCTCTCTTGCTAAATTCTTCAGCGACTGGGAAACGATAGAAACCTCCTGCACCCGATTGTCATATCTTCTCCCCGGATCCGCAAGCTGCAAATAATCAACTATAAATAAAGATACGTTGTGTTCAAGCTGCAATCTTCTTGCTTTGGTTCTCATTTCAGACATTGAAATTCCCGGAGTATCATCGATAAAAATCGGCGCATCAGCCAGCTCTCCCATCGCGCGCGAAAGTTTAGTAAAATCTGTTTCCGAAAGTTTGCCTGTTTTTATTCTCCAAGCATCCACATCTGCCTGCCCTACCAACAGCCTGTCTACCAACTCTTCCTTGCTCATTTCCAAAGAAAATATTCCTACTGCCTTTTTATCAATTACCGCCACATTTTGGGCGATGTTTACAGCCATTGCAGTTTTCCCCTGTCCAGGTCTTGCCGCCAGAATTATCAGGTTCGACGGCTGCATTCCGGATAACATATTATCCAAATCAACAAATCCTGTCCGAAGTCCCCTAAACCCAACTCCTTTTTTGTGCAGTTCATCTATCCTGTCAAAACTTTCTGCGAGAGCTTCCTTAAGGGGAATAAAAGTTTTAAGCGAGCTTTTTTGGGAAATAGCAAAGATCGAAGATTCCGCTTTGTTTAAAAGGTCACCCACCTCTTTGTCTTCCATAAAAGCCATTTCCACCATCCGACTTCCTGTTTGGATTAACGACCTTTTCGTAGATGCTTCCTTAATAATCGTTGCGTAATGTTCTACATTGGCGGCAGTTGGAACAGCATTTACCAATTCCGTAAGATAAGAAGATTCAATTTTAATCTCGCCTTTTTGCTTCTTAAGATGAGTTTTAAGAGTCAGAATATCAATTGGCTTACCTTGTTCATACAAAGACAGCATGGAATCGAAAATTATTCCGTTTATCTGATTATAAAAATCCGCGGGAGCGATAATTTGAGAAACCGTACTTACCGCATCCTTATCCAAAAGTATGGCGCCCAAGACGCTTTCTTCTGCTTCATCGTTATGCGGAGGAACTTTAATGTTAGCCATATGAAGTTTATCCCAAGACTATTACTTCCATCATTTCCGGTAATTGTTCTTTGGAAACAGTTACTTTTTCCGTTTTTTTTATTTCGCTTTTGCCTAAGATTTTTGCAGCCCCCTCTTTCCTCTCTCCGTACAATATTACAATTCTAGGCTCCATATTCGTTATAACTGATGCTTCGATTTCAGAATCTGTATTTAAAATTAAAACTTCGGATGAACCCATATCCCCTTTAAATTTAGATATGCCGCTTGCCTTGGCAACTAAAATTTGCACATCATCAAGAACTATTCTGTAAACATTTTCCTTGTCCGTTTTTACTCCCGTAATCATTGCTCCGTTTACCTGATATTCACCCGGACCTTTAATTATTACCCGATATTCCTCTATTCTGGAAGCGTCAGCCGGCAAATCTTTAGACAAATAAATTATTGCATCCGCGCTTATTTTTGGACCGCTAGTGGGAGGGTCTATAATAAAACCAACGTGTTTTCCCCGAATTTTTATTGAATTTTCATTAATGATTGCTATATCCACTCCCCAATCCTAACATAGCTTGCCTTTCCTTGACAAGAGGATATTTTTATCGTATTATCAACCCCGCATCTAGATGAAAACAGAAAAACTTGTATTATCTTTTATTGCAATATTGGGCGGACTTTTAGTTGCAGGAATAGTTTTCTACATATATCAAACAACCAGAAGTATCCCCTCGTCCAAAATAAAACCGATAACTATAACTATACCAACTCCCACGCCAAAACCATCTATTTTCTTAAGCATAATAAGTCCAAACGATGAAAGCGTTGTTAATAACAAAACTCTTAATATTTCAGGCAGGTCTTCGCCGGATGCAACAATTGTAATAATTTCCGACAACTTCGAACAGGTCGTTTCGCCATCGCTCAATGGAGATTTTTCCACAACAGTAAATTTAGGTAACGGATCAAATGTTATCGAAATAACTGCTATCGCTTCAAACGGCGAACAAACAAAAATTACCAGAACTGTAACTTATTCACTGGAGGAATTCTAGATATGGTTAAAAAGGAATTATTTTTTTTGTTATTAGTTATTAGTTATTTGTTATTAGTTGGTACGACGTATGCTGCTGCCCCAACGCCTACCACTAATGCAACCGATCAAATAAAACAAGATCTAATCAATAATATCGCATCTAAAGTCGCCCAGCTAAAACTGGTTGAGAAACGCGGAATTGTCGGCACTGTTAGCGATGTATCCAATACCCAAATTACCCTTTCCGATCTTGCGGGAAGAATTAGATTTGTTGATGTAGATGAATTAACCAAATTTTCTTCTCCGAATGCGAAAGGATCTTTCGGAATTTCCGATATCTCAAAAGGCGACACTTTGGAAATATTGGGATTATACAATAAAGAATCCAGAAGACTTTTGGGACGTTTTGTAAATGTCGTCTTTCTTCCAACTATTGTTCATGGGGTAATCATTGCTATTGACAGCAAAAATTTCAATTTCTCTGTTGCGACCGATAATAATAAACTAATATCAGTTGACATAGAAACAACCACCAAAATTCTTTCTTATACCAAAGACGCAGGGCTTGCACGTTTGGGATTTTCCAAAGTTAAGGAAAATCAAAATATCATAATCGTAGGTAAATCTCAAATCTATATTTTTCCTGATATTCCCAAAAATCCCAATATTACCGTGGCGCAAGAAGCATTAAGCCCCAATCAAACAATCACTCCTTCAACAGGAAGCGGAAAAAAATTAACCCCGATAGTGAAGTAAATTTACTATCATTGTCATGCTGAACTTGTTTCAGCATCTTTAAGTTAATGAGCGATAGAATATTGAAACTGCAAAAAGTAATATTAAACCAAAAACTTGATGCTATCCTTGTTTCTTCTGTTCCAAATATTATTTATCTAACAGGATTTTCCAATTTTTCCAAGGATGAACGGGAAGCTTTTCTTTTAATCGTGGCTCAACCCCAGGGGTTGACGCACAAAACCCCTGGGGTTTTGGGATATATCCTTACCGACGGAAGATACAGCGAGGAAGTACGAAAACAAGTCAAAGATTTTGAACTCATTGAAATTTCTTCAGAACTTTCTTTGGAAAAAGCGCTAAAAAATCTTGCCAAAAAACACAACCTAAAAAAGCTTGGATTCGAGGGGAATAGTATTAGTTTTTTAGAGCACAAAAAACTGTCAAAATACTTTAATAATATATATCATTTAAGTATTTCAAAATTGCGAAGCGTTAAAACGCCCGATGAGATTTCTAAAATTGAGAAAGCCTGCGAATTGGGAGACAAGACTTTCAAATATATTTTGAGGAAAATAAAAAAGGGAGTAAGCGAAAAAGAAATTGTCTTTGAAATAGAATTTTTTATCAAAAAACAGGGAGCAGATATTTCTTTCAGACCGATTGTCGCATTTGGAAAAAACTCCTCCGTTCCCCACCACTTTCCTACCAATAACCAACTAACTAATAACCAAATCGTTCTCTTAGATTTTGGAGTAAAACTTGATAATTATTGTTCCGATATGACAAGAACAGTCTTTTTCGGCAAAGCAACAAATGAGCAAAGAAAAATGTATGAAACCGTTCTTGCCGCCCAGTCCCGTGCCATTGATCTCCTTAATTCATTATTCATGATTCATGATTCAATACCTGCCAAAAACATCGATCAAGCCGCCCGTGATTACATAATTTCTCAAGGTTACAAAACAATACCGCACAGTTTGGGTCATGGCATCGGTCTTGAAGTACATGAATCTCCCCATCTTTCTCCCCTTTCCAAAGACATTTTAAGAGAAAATATGGTTTTTTCCATAGAGCCGGGGATTTATATCCCAGGAGTAGGAGGAGTAAGAATTGAAGATTTGGTAGTTTTGGAGAAAAATGGTCTTCGTCTCCTCACCTCTTCACCAAAAGAGCTTATTGAGGTATAATATTACTTAAGCATTTATATGACTGAGTTGGTAACGGTTGATAAACCAAAACAACGAGAGGGAATTCTACCACCGCTCAAACTAGAAACATTAGGAAAGGGACTAGGCAATATTAACGTTGGATATCCGCTTCATGAAGTAATTGCATTCATTAAGGGTCTTGATGTAAATACATCCGTACGGACTAATCAATCCGAAAGAGATTTAGGGATTGTATTCCCTACTCCTACTCTCTTCAGAGTAAATAAACTTAAAAAATTTGATTCGATTATTTACATAACCGGTCCGCTAAAGGGAAACGAACCAGAGACTAGGGGAAAAAAGGAAAGACAAATATGGCGTCCTACGGAATTTGTTGCTGGGATAGCATTTGATAAAAACTTAGAAAATGATCTGGGATTATTGCTTGTTGATAAAATTGAGATATTCACAAGACTTCCCGAAAGAGACGTAAAATCTATCATAGGCAAAGTACCACGAAATTGGCAGTTTAATCCAAGATAGTCTCTTTCTTTTCTAAAGATTTTATACCCAGCTAGATAGACTAAATCCTAAACTTAAAATATGATAATTTATGATATGATATCTATATGGTTATTCAGACTCTGAAAGGTTTTAGGGATTTTTTGCCGAAGGAGGCGAAAAAAAGACAGTACGTTTTGGACACTTTGAAAAAGGTGTTTGAGTCCTATGGTTTTGAACCTTTGGAAACGCCAAGTTTGGAGTACGAAGAAATTTTGCTGGGAAAATACGGTTCGGAAGGCGATAAGCTGATGTACCGTTTTGAAGATAATGGCAAAAGAAAAGTCGCTTTAAGATATGATCAAACCGTTCCCCTCGCCCGCGTTGTCGCCCAGTATCAAAATGAATTGCCTATGCCGTTTAAAAGATACCAAATTCAAAATGTCTGGCGCGCAGAAAATACGCAAAAAGGCAGATATAGAGAATTTTTACAATGCGATATAGATACCGTAGGCTCTAATTCAATTTCTACAGATGCAGAAATAATTGCCTGTATACTTGATGCTACTCGGAAGCTTAATTTCAAAGGCTACTCAATGAGAATCAACGACCGACAAATTTTCAAAAATTACAATCTTTCACCAAAAGCTATTGTTGAACTCGATAAAACTGATAAGGAAGGCCCTATCGTTTTTCTTAAACAACTGATGCTCGAAGGAAAATCTAATCAAGAAGGAGATGCTATTTTCGATGCAATCGTTAAAAGCAAACAAACAAAAAATATCCAAGATTTATTCTCTGTTTTGAGAAGTATGGGTTATAAAGAAGGAAGAAATAAAGATTTTTGGTTTGATCAAACTTTAGCGCGTGGATTAGACTATTATACTGGTCTTATATTTGAATTACGTATGGAAAGTTATGGCGCATTATCTATAGGTGGAGGAGGAAGGTATGATAATTTAATCGGGATGTTTGCGGGCAAACAAATTCCGGCTGTTGGGTTTGCTTTCGGGTTTGATCGTTTGGTTGAAGCGATGGGAGAACTTAATCTCTTCCCCAAAGATTTACAAACAACTAAAGTTCTCGTGACTATATTTTCGCCAGAACTGCTAAGCAAATCTGCAGAGATAACCGCCCTACTTCGCGCTAAGGGAATAAATACGGAAATATATTTGGAAGAAGATGCCAAGATGGATAAACAATTAAAATATGCTGACAAAAAACAAATTCCTTATGTGGTAATTATCGGCCCAGACGAAGTTTCGAAAAATATGGTTACTCTTAAAAATATGCAGACCCGCGGCCAAAAAACCATTCCGCAAAACGAAATCGAAAAATTGCTAGCCTCTTAATCCTTGCTTGGTTTAGAAAAATAGAGTATAATTATATTATATGAAAGCAAGTATTCATCCTAAATATTTCGAAAGTGCGCAAGTTATTTGTGTTTGCGGCAACAAATTTACAATCGGCTCAACCAAAGAATTAATTCACGTGGAGCTTTGCAATAAATGCCATCCGTTTTATACCGGCGAACAAAGATTTGTAGATAGTGCTTCCAGAATCCAAAAGTTCCAGCAAAAACAGGAAGTTGCCAAAAAGTATGAGGCATTAAAAGTGAAGAAACATGAAGAAATAAAGAAAAAACAGGAAGCGCCAAAAACACTCCGAGAGATGCTCATGGCAATCAAGTAGCCCTCGCACGTCCTTAAAAATATGGATGATTACAGATACATACAGCTTCAAGGCTTACTGCAGAAAATAGAAGAAACCAAAAAATTGCTTGCCGATCCTGAACTTGCCGCGTTGGCAGATACGGAGTTAAAAGGTTTGGAGCAGCAAAAAAATGAGCTTGAAAAAAGTATTAAAGAAAGCCAACCAACGATCGAAGAATCTCTGGATACTAGAAACGTTATTTTGGAAATAAAAGGCGCTGCGGGAGGAGAGGAAGCGAAGTTATGGGCAGAAGAACTAATGAAAATGTACGTAAGGTACTCTCAAAAAAAGGCCTTTAAAGTTGAAAAAGTTGACGAAAATGTTATCAAAATTGAGGGTTCGCCGGAAAACAATCCTTTTGGACTTTTTAAATACGAAGCGGGCGTGCACAGAGTCCAAAGAATTCCAACTACGGAGAAAAGAGGACGTATTCATACCTCAACCGCCACCGTTTCGGTGCTTCCGGAGCTTGAGGATATTGATCTACATATCAATCCCGACGACATCCAATTTGAAGCATATAGAAGCGGCGGACATGGCGGGCAAAACGTCAACAAAGTTTCAACCGCAGTAAGGCTTACACATAAACCAACAGGCATTGTAGTTACCGCCCAAACCGAACGTTTCCAGATACAGAATAGGGCGATTGCTATGGAGCTTTTAAGATCCAAACTTTGGGAAATAGAAGTTGAAAAACAACATAGCGAAATTTCTTCTCTTAAATCTACGCAGATAGGCAGAGGTATGCGGGCGGAGAAAATTAGAACTTATAATTTTCCGCAGGACAGACTTACGGATCA
Organism: Patescibacteria group bacterium; assembly: GCA_038061125.1. GTDB lineage: Bacteria > Patescibacteriota > Microgenomatia > Levybacterales > UBA12049 > JAUSEW01. Next base: position 9,047 of record JBBTZX010000047.1, read on the forward strand.
TCGGATAGGTAAATCCTGGCATAATTTGGAAGGAATTTTAAATGGTGAAGGATTTCAAAAAATAGCGGAAACCGTTAAGAGCGAAATAGAGAGTAAGTCTTAATTAGATGCGCTAAGTGTTTTCCTCCTAAAACGTACGGTTGAATTACGTAATTTGCTCCTACTTTATAAAGTTCCTCCTCTTCCCTATTGTCATTTGCAATTACAACAATTTTGGGACCGTCTTTTATTTTTTTAATTTCAGATATCAAAACCATATTGTCCTCAATGTCCGAAACTGTTGAAATTATAAGTTTTGCCGATGCTAAATTCGCCCGCTCTTGGATTTCCAAATCCGCTATATCGCCAAATAAGTTTTTTATTTTCTTCTCCTTAAGATTTTTAATAACGTCTGGGTTAAAATCTACAGCTAAAACATTTTGCTTATGCTCAAGAAGAGCATTTAAAACACTAGTTCCCATTCTATTTACCCCTATTAAAACTACGTGGTTTTTGATTCCGTCAAGATCGCCAACATACTCTTCCGAAGTTTTACTTTTCTCAAAAATGCTCAAGTAGATACTTAAAACTTTATAAAGTTTATCTCCGTTTAATATCAGATAGGTCGACGCTGCAAAGGTAATTACGCCAACCGCAGTAACCAGCGAAACTACTTCGCTCGATAAATGTCCTATCCGCTGACCCAGAAAAACAATAATTAAAGAAAACTCGGAAATCTGGGCAACCGTTAAGCCTGCAAGGAAAGACGTTCTTTTCCTAAAGCCCATTAAGCCCATGATTATCATTACGATAATTGGATTTCCTATGAGAATAAACAAGGAGAAAACTAAAACAGGAAATAATATATTCGAAAATGAAGTAAAGCTCATGCTCATTCCCAGAATTACAAAAAATATTGTTATAAAGAAATCCCGAAGCGATTTTACTTTTCCGATTATTTGAAAGTTTTCGGATGAATTGGCCAGAGCTAAACCCGCTAGAAATCCTCCTATTTCAATGGAAAATCCTAAAGGAGGCGAGGCGACAAGGGCAGATAATCCCAATGCCCAGGCGATTGAGAATAAGAAAAGTACTTCGGGACTGGAGGCAATTCTGTCCAAAATTTTTGGAAATAGACTTTTTGATAAAAATAAAACTAAGGCAAAAAGAAAAATTCCTTTTGCTAAGGAAAATAAAATACTTTCCCAAGAAGCTAATCCTTGTGAGAATGAGGAAAGAAAAATCAGAAAAAGAATAGCAAAAAAATCCTGGACTAATAAAAATCCAACCGCAATTTTTCCATATAAGCTTTGCAGATCTTTTTTATCGGACAGAAGTTTAACTATAATAATAGTGCTTGAAAATGTAAGGGCAACCGCAATATAAAGTGAAGCAACTTGAGAAAAACCCAATGCCAGTGATATGGAATAACCAATTAATGAAGTAAACAGTATTTGTCCTATTCCTGTCAGCAAAGATATTTTTCCCACACTCTTAAGATCTGAAAACCTAAGTTCAAGACCTACCATAAACAACAAAAACGTAATTCCTAGTTCGCCTAAAGTTTTTAAAAAATCTTGACTTTGAAGCTGAAGATTTCCGAAAGGACCAATTATTATACCTGTTAGGATATAAGCTAAAATAGCAGGCTGTTTAAGGAATTTAAAAAGAATCGAAAAAAAACTGGCCAAGATTATAATTAAGGTAATCTCAAAAAAAATATTTTCCACAAATTCAGCGTAACACGTTTTTCAGAAGTTTACAAAGCGGAATTATTTTATCAGCTCTTCTACTGCTTTTTCAAGCTGGGTATCTTTGGTTGGATCTTTTGAATCTAGGGTAACTTGGGTATCCGGCTTAAGTCCCTCACCGTTAACCCATATGCCTTTCGGCGTTAGCCACTTGGCAATTGTCACATGCAAACCTACCCCATCCCCCAGATCTTCTGCTTGCTGTATTGTTCCTTTTCCAAACGAAACATCGCCTACCAAAATCGCCCGCTTATTGTCTCTTAGAGCTGCCGCAACAATTTCGCTTGCCGAAGCACTGCCTTTATTCATCAAAACTATCAAAGGTATGTCATACAGCGTTCCCTTGCGCGAAACAGAAAGAGCTTGCTGTCCCCTTTCTCCTTTGTCTTCTATAACCACCGGTTGACCCTGTTTAAGAAATTCAGAAGCAATAAAAACAGCGTCAGTAAGATATCCGCCCGGATTATTCCTAAGATCCAAAACTAAACCTTTTATATTTTTATTTTGACTAATTT
>JBBTZX010000048.1:0-12259 GCA_038061125.1 Patescibacteria group bacterium
ATTCAATAGCTTTTTCAACAAAGCGGAATGAATTAATATTTTTCACCTCAACTTTATATTTTGGCAATTCTTTTATTCCTTCTTTTCGAAGAGAAATATTGGGCTCAAGTCGCATATTGCCCTTTTCCATATCTGCGTCTGAAACGCCAAGATATCTGACGATCTGCTGAAGTTTTTTAAGGTATTCAACAACTTCCTTAGCGCTTTCAAAATCAGGTTCTGTAACAATCTCAACAAGCGGGACGCCGGATCGATTAAAATCTATCAACGAACTCTTTTCTTGATGTATCAATTTGGCTGTGTCCTCCTCCATATGTACTCTTCTTATCCCAATCTTCTTCCCACTGTTTAGCGTTATTTCACCATTTAAGCAAAACGGCTCATCATACTGGCTTATTTGATAACCTTTCGGAAGGTCAGGATAAAAATAATTTTTTCTGTCAAACTTGGAGAAAAGAGGAATTTTACAACCCAAGGAAAGCCCAATCATTACGCACCATTCAATTGCTTTTTGATTGGGGACCGGCAGTGCTCCGGGGAGACCAAGGCAAACAGGACAGGTGTTAGTATTGGGTTTTTCTCCAAAATATTCTGCTTTGCATGAGCAAAACATTTTGCTTTTTGTTTTTAATTCAACGTGAACTTCTAATCCTATAACGGGCATGTATTTTTTTTCATTCATAATTTTTGACCTTAAACACTTTAATAATATATATTATTAAAGTAAACCTAGAGTTTGGGTTTATGCGTATACCATTGTGTTGCTTGTTCGTATGCATGTCCGATTTGAAATAATTTGGCTTCTGAAAACTGCGGTCCCAAAATCTGCATCCCAACAGGCAAACCATCTGAAAATCCAATTGGAACAGATAAGCCCGGAATTCCAGCTAAATTAGGAGTTACCGTTAGAACATCAGACATATACATTTTGACAGGGTCGTTAATTTTTTCCCCAAGTTTCCAGGGTAGAGTTGGAGATACGAGGGAAATTATTGCGTCATATTTTTTCCACTTATCATCGAAATCTTTTTTTATTAGCGTTCTAACTTGCATGGCCTTTCTGTAATAAGCGTCGTAATAGCCAGCAGATAATGTATAGGTTCCCAACATAATTCTTCTTTTAGCTTCATCGCCGAAAGCCGATCTAGCGCTTCCAAAACGAATTCCATCATATCTTGCTAAGTTTGAAGAAACTTCGGAGGGTTGAATAATATAGTAGCATGCAGTCGCATATTGGGTAGTCGGCAGAGAAATATTTTCTACTTTTGCGCCGAGTTTTTTTAGTGTTTCGCTTGCTTCTGCTAATAATTTCTTCAAATTATCTTCTATTCCCAAAAACGAATATTGAGAGACAATTCCTATCCTCATTCCCTTTATTCCATTTTTTAAATTCTTAAGATAATCTTCGGGAGCGTTGGGTGAAGTAGTTGCGTCCATTTGGTCTTGTCCTGCTGTAACACTTAAAAATAAAGCGGAATCTTCAACTGTTTTTGTAAAATGGCCGATTGAATCCAGGGAAGATGCCATAGCAATTATTCCATACCGACTAACCCTACTGTATGTGGGTTTCAACCCGATAACATTACAGAAGCTTGCTGGAAGACGAATTGATCCGCCGGTATCTGTTCCAGTTGACGCAATGCACATATCAGATGCCAATGCTACCGCGGAACCACTACTTGATCCTCCTGGAACATATTCTTTGTTCCAAGGATTTTTCGTTGGACCAAAATCTGAATTTTCTCCCGATGATCCATGAGCCCACGCGTCTAAATTAGTTTTGCCTATAATAACTGCTCCCGCATCTTTTAATTTACTTACAACAGTTGCGTCATATGTTGGAACATAATCTTCTAAAACTTTTGATGCGGCGGTAGTTTTTATTCCTTTTGTTGAAAATAAATCTTTAAGCGTAATGGGAATTCCCAAAAGGGGAGATGCCTTAAAGGCGTCCCCTTGCGAGGCTAAATCGTCTGCTTTTTTTGCAGATTCCAAGGCTTCTTTTTCTGTAATTGTTATAAACGCGTTTAGGCTTGGATTATGTTTTCTTATCTGCCTTAAGCATGCTGTAGTAAGCTCGACTGAGGAAAATTCTTTTTTGCTTAAACCTTCTTTTGCTTCTTTAATAGTTAATTCGTTAAGTTTCATAATTCGTTATTCTTTATTCAGGATTCAATTTTCGAATACAGCTTTTACTTTAAAGAATTCATTATGTTGCGATTTTGTTTCGGAAAGTGCTTCTTCTTGAGATAAAGAGGGTTTTGCCTCATCTTTTCTCGTAACATTTTCAAGTCCTGTTACTTGAGAAGTTATTTCAACGCTTTTGGTATCAACTTCCTTTAATTTTTCAACGTAGGTTAAAATTTCGGATAATTGTTTTTCGAATTTTTCTTTTTCTTCAGGTTTAAGGGGAAGATTTGCTAATTGCGCAACGTGCACTACATCAATCTTCATTACTCTATTATAATTCAATGCTTAATCTTTTAGCAATCGATTTTCGTGCCAACGTTTCCAAAGAATCGTCGAGAGGGGAGAGGTTGATAGGGGAGCCGTATTTTTTTTCCAGAGCAAGTTTGATTAGTGAGTCTGCAAAGCTTGGGTTTTTTGGCAGAATTGGACCGTGAAGATAACTCCCGAAACTATTTTTGTAAATTGCACCTTCTGTTTTGTCCGCTCCATTATTACCAAAACCTTTAATTACTTTCCCTAGAGGTTTTATATTTTTTCCCAGATAAGTCCTTCCCCCGTGATTTTCAAATCCAATCAGGGTTTGCACATTGACCTCGTAGGTTGCGTGCGTGACACCTCGTAGGTTGGATACCTTTACGGCAATATTGCCAATCAATCTTGCAAATTTTGTTCCTGGATGTTCTGTGTATAAATCCAAAATATCAAGGCCTTTTATAATTTTCCCGCCAGCTTCTTTATAATATTTTCCCAAGAATTGATAAGCTCCGCAAATATATAAACCAGGGATTCCGTTATCGATCATTTTCTTTAAGGCTTCCGATTTTTTCTGCAAATCTTCCGCGACAATTTTTTGCTGTTGGTCTTGGGCCCCGCCCATAAATAACATATCGCACGTAGTTAGTATCTTTTGGTCAAAACCGATATCAAGGCGTTTTACCTCAATATTAATTCCCCGCCATTCGCAGCGTTTTTGAAGAGCAATAATATTTCCTCTGTCCCCGTAAGTAGACATTAATTCCGGATAAAGCCAGCCAATCGTTAATGAGTATTTAGTATTATGTATCATGTATTAAGTATGAAATTACAATATTCTTCTGCCTGTTAATATTTTTCGAACTTCAAGCATTGCCGAATATGTTGGTAATATATATAAGATTTCAGGTTTGGGAGTTTTTTCTAAACTCATTGCGATTGCCTTTCTTAGATCTTCTTGAATTATGAATAATGAATCATGAATTATGGGCTGGGAATATTTGATTCTTAATGCCATATCGTAGGTTCTGTCTCCACTGATTACAATGTTAGAAAATTCATCAATGTAATCTTCAAAATCCACATCCCAAATCCAGGAGACGTCTCTCCCGTCAGGAATCCGGTCGTTTAAGACCAGTAATAAATTTTTCGCTTTTAAATCAGAAATAGTTTTTAAAGATTCATTAAGACTTGTGGGATTTTTGGAAAGAAAAATCTGCACTTTTTTTCCATTTATACTTAAAGTCTCCTGTCTTCCGAACGCAGGCTGAAAATCTTTTAATGCGGAAATTATTTTATTTTTACTTATGCCAACCTCTTGAGCCAAAAGTATTGCAGCAATAGTATTGTAACGGTTATAAACTCCCAAAAGCGGAAAAACAGATGAAGTTGAGATATCTAGCTTTGGCCGTGTGTTGTTACACTTCAAGCACGTCCAGTTTCCCAAATGAGAATAATAAACCGCAGAATAATGCAGCTTTGAGCCACACTTGGGACAATAATTTGAATCAGCTGCGTGTTGTTTTTCAGACGTAGCTAAACTTTTGTCGTTAAGTCCGAAGAACTTTGTATTTACACCCTTGGGGTGTAGTCTCAAACTGGCAACTTGCGGATCATCAGCGTTTAGAATAAGGGTGGTTCTTTCGTCAAGTTTTCCAAGCGCATCAGACCACTTTTTAGAAATTGTGTTTACCTCGCCATAACGGTCTAATTGGTCACGAAACAAATTTAAAATTATTACGAAATCAGGATTCTTAATTTCTTTTAGAATAAGCGGTAAGGTGTTTTCGTCAATTTCGAAAATGGCAAAATCATAGTTTATCCTTGCCGAAAGTATATCGCTATGTAGTAATAGACTTGAGGCGATTCCGTTGAGGAGATTTGCTCCGGCAGTATTTTGAAAAACTTTCTTACCTGATCTTTCAAGGATGGTTTGAACAAGTTTTCCTGTTGTAGTTTTCCCATTAGTTCCGGCTATTAAAATAGTTTTTAGCTTTTGGTTATTGGTTATCAGTAAGTCTTTGATGAAGTTTTTGTTTATTAACAAGGCAATGTGTCCGGGCCAAGTAGATCCGTTACCTAAATTAAATAGGCGGCTTATGAAAATAATAAATTTTCCTAAAAAAATTAAAAGCGCATTTGTCACATTGAGCGAAGAATTCTTATCCTTTCTGCAATCGGAGGGTGGGTGTTAAAAAGATTTGCAAACCAATTTCCGGATATTTTATCCTTGAATGGATTGGCGATATATAAATGTGCTGTGGCATTATTTGCGACTTCCAAGGGCTCTTTGTCTTTAGAAATTTTTTCCAGGGCAGATGCCAAACCTTCGGGGTATCGTGTAAGTAGCGCTCCTGACGCATCTGCTAAAAATTCTCTTTTTCGGGAAACAGCTAATTGTATCAGAGTTGCAATTATAGGAGAAAGAATCGCTAATGCGATCCCTATTAGCAAGAATATTCCTTGGGCATTACCCCCTCTGTCGTTTCGATCTCTATGTCCTCCATACCATAAGCTTCTCATAAAAAAATCAGCAAGAAGAGCAACTAATCCTACCAAAATTACAACAATTGACATTAGCCTTATGTCGTAGTTTTGAACATGGGATAGCTCGTGAGCAATAACTCCTTCTAGCTCAGCCTTATCTAATTTTTCCAAAATACCTGTTGTTACGCAGACAACCGAATGCTTGGGATCTCTTCCTGTTGCAAATGCATTTGGCGCAGAATCATCAATGATGTAAATCTTAGGCATCGGAATTCCTGCCCCAATGCATAAATTTTCTACAATTCTAAAAAGCGTAGGATTATCTTTTTTGGCAATTTGTTTTGCCTTAGACATTCCCAAGATCATCTTATCGGAATAATAATAACTGGCAAAACCTATAATGCCCGAAATAATAAGCCCAAATCCCGCATATGATAATCCATATCCGGAAGCCTTACCGTACACGAAGATTATGGTTGTTATAAATAAAACAAATAGAATAACTATCAGCCAAGTCTTAGTTTTGTTAGCTGAAATTTGAGAATAAATGTTCATACCCGATTAGAATTTTACCTTGACAGGTTCTCTTTCGGAACTTTTTGCTTCAAAGAATTCTTCCGATCTGTAGCCAAACATGTTGCCTATGGCTGATCCCGGAAAATTAGCAAGCGTTTCGTTGTAATTACTGACATTTGAATTATAAAATTGTCTTGCATAAGCAATTTTTGCTTCAATATCAGAGAGCTCTTCCTGTAGTCCTAAGAAATTTTTACTTGCTTTTAGATCCGGATAGCTTTCCGAAATCGCAATCAAACTTTTTAACGCATTGGAAAGCATATCATCTGATTTAGCTTTTTCCGATGTACCTGTCGCATGCATAAGGGATGCTCGTGCCTTAGTAACGTTTTCCAGTAATTCTTTTTCGTGTTTAGAATAACCCTTAACTGTCTCAATAAGATTGGGTACTAAGTCAACGCGTCTTTTGAGCTGAACATCAATTCCGCTTAAAGCCTCTTTTATGCGAACTTTACCTGTTGCCAGGGAATTGTAGGTAGTCCAAACAAATAAGACGATGACAACTACAGCAATTATTAAAATAAAAGTTGGAGACATATAATTATCACCCCGCTTTCAGCCATTCTGAAAACTTAGAATAGCTTAACGTATTTATTATATCATCTTTTGTCGCCCAACCTCGTCTTGCCATCGCAACTCCGTATTTCATAAGTATCATTTGCGAAGATGTGTGACTATCGGTATTGATTACAAGTTTTACTTTACTCTCGATAGCCTGTCTAATTATGGCGTCTGTTAAATCCAGTCTGTTCGGCCAGGCATTAATTTCCAAAGCCTTGTTGTATTTTCGACAAAACTCAAATATCTTTTGGAAATCCAATTCATATCCTTGGCGAGTACCAATCATTCTCCCTGTGGGATGGGCGAGTATTTTTGTCTTAGGATGAGAAAGCCCCTTAATTATTCTTTTGGTCATATCTTCTTTGTTCATATTGAAAGAACTATGTATAGATACGATTGCACCATCCAAAAGATTTAAACATTTATCGTCGATTGCTAAGTCTCCATTGACTAAAATATCAACTTCGAGGAATTTTAATATATGTATATTTTTTGTTTTCGATTTAATTTGTTCAATATGTTCATTTCTTATTTTAATTAAGGTATAAATGTCACTTGCGCTATGCTTTGAAATACTGGGATTATGCTCGGAAAGTCCTAGGTATTCATAACCTAGTTTGACCGCAGCTGCAGCCATGTCTTCAATCGAATCGTGTCCTAAATCATGACCTGGTTCAATTGGGAAATTAGAATGGATATGGAGATCCCCTTTTATGTCTTTTTGCTCTACCAATTTAGGAAGTTTATACAACGCAGATAACTCAATTTCACCTGTATTTTCTCTTATCTCCGGGGGAATCCAATTTAACCCCAATGCATTGTAAAATTTCTCTTCGTTGTCATATTTTGAAAGAGGTTGATTTTTTTTAGTCAAGTTTCTTATGCCATACTCGGATAAAGAGAGGCCTTTTTTCAACGCATACTCTCTAAGATGGACATTATGGTTTTTGCTTCCGGTAAAGTGCTGAAGAAGAGAACCGAAACTTTCAGGCGGCTGCGTCATTAAATCAACCTGTACGCCTCCAGAAATAAGTATGGAAGCAGTTGTCTCGCCTTTTTCCATAAGTCTTTCCTTATGAGGGTAAGAAGTGAAATGCTCAATAGTTTCCTTTGGATGATTAGTTGTGACTGCAATGTCAATATCCCCAACGGTCGCAGTCATACGCCTAATGCTTCCTAGCGCTATAGCTTCTTTGACGTACTTAAATCCTTTAAGATATGACACAATTTTTCCTGCAACCTCATATGCATATGGCAAAACCATCCTGGTGGTTTTACCTTTCCCTTGTTTATATTCAGATAGTGCCCGTAGGATGTCATCTTGAGATTTTTCTCCAAAACCTTCAAGCTTAGCTATCTTTCCCGCCTTTGCAATTCTAATTAGATCGTTGATGACAGTATTTGGTTTAATAAGTTTGAATTCTTTTATTAGCTTATATGCTTTTTTAGGTCCGAAACTTGGAATGTCAATCAATACGAAAACAGAGGCTGGAATTCCCTTAAGAACCCATTCGAAATGTTTCACTTTTCCAGATTTGAAAAGTTCAATAAGATGAGACGCTATGGTTTTTCCAATTCCAGGTACCAGATCCAATTTATTTTCTTTATAAAAATCCTGTAATTCTGAAGTTAAATTGGAAACTGCGTCTGAAGCTTTCTGGTAAGCAATAATTTGAAATCGGAACTTTTTCTCATCTTTGATAACATAAGCAGCTGCGACATCCTTAAACAGCTTTGCTAGCTCCCGATTACTCATCAGAACAATAATAGCAGACGGTTGACGGTACTTCAATAATTTGTTAGGATAGGGAAGCTAACGCAATATGGGGTGGTAGCTCAGTTGGCTAGAGCGTCTCCCTGTCACGGAGAAGGTCGCGGGTCCGAGTCCCGTCCATCCCGCATTTTGCCTGCCTATCTGTCATTAATTTCTGTCCAGAAAGGAGGAGAATGCCAAAAAGAAAAAAAGCGGCATTAAATCCTAAATACATTAGAGCTAAGTTGGGGAAATCATATACGAGTCTTGTACTGGGATTAGTTGTGATTGTCGTGTTAGTTGTTTTTGGGATAACTCTAATAAAAGGAAAAGGCAATATAACCCAAACAAGCTCGATCTCTACGGAAGACATACAATCATCGTTTTATATTGTTAAACCGGGCGACAGTCTTTGGACTATTTCCGAGAATATATATAAGTCAGGATATAATTGGGCGGACATTGCAAGCGCAAATAATCTAGAAAGCCCTGAATTGATATTCGCCGGAACAAAACTGGAAATTCCAAAATTGCAGGCAAAAACGACTGAAGCAAACGCAGAAAAATCTTTTGAGCAATCTACCAATAGCTCTATTACGGACAGTTCATATATTGTTACAAAAGGCGATAATTTGTGGGAAATTGCAGTTAGGGCTTACGGAGATGGATATAGATGGGTTGACATTGCAAAAGTAAATAATTTAGCCAATCCAAACCTTATTCATCCGGGTAATATCTTCGCAATCCCGCGATAAAACTAGCGTTTAGTTTTTTGATATACTTGTTTTGCATGTTTGCGCTTGCGCTCTTGCCCTGAGAGCTAGTCGAAGGGGAAAAGCGTAAGCTTTGAAGCGGGAGTAGTTCACCGGCAGAACGTCTCCTTCCCAAGGAGAAGGCAGCGGGTTCGATTCCCGTCTCCCGCTCAAAATTTGATTTTAAAGATAAACAATATTAAAATACTGTCCTATAGTTGACTTTTGTTTTCTTTTAGTCTATACTCTATTATATGGAAATCATTAGAAGACTTTTCAGGAAACCGCCCAAAGTAAAAAGCGAAATACCTTCACGAAAGGAAGGTTATTTAGAGGTGGGTATGGGAGGACAGGGAACGAACAAGAGAGGGGAAAAGGTAATTATACCTTCAGAAACCCCAATTTGGGTAACTAGTGGTCATCCCATAGATGGGGAAATTTCAGGGGCCACTATTGGGCTCATAGAAACAATAGAAGAGCCAATTACACTTACCATAAAAGATCCCGTTACATATTTAGCTACTAGAGGAAAGCCGGATCTTAGAAGCGATGATAAATTTCTTAGTGATGTGGAAAACGCGATAAAGGAAGAGGAGAAGTTTTTGAGCAACGAAGAGGAATTAGAGGGAGAAGAAGCTGAGGTTTGGTTAAATCGTGCAGCGCAGGATGCAGAAGGAAGAGGATTAGACTTAGTAAAGCAATCAGCCGTAGAACAATTAACAATAAGATCATTAAATGAAGATATTAATCTTACGATACAGGATCCAAATCTTGAAGTAGTTATTTCGGATGAATCTAATTACAGAGACAGGGAAAGTGTTATGGTGAAAGGTAAACCGCCCTTAAATCCTGCTAGAAAGGTTTCAGTCTCTACATTCAGAGGTAATATTTCCATTAATTACCCCGATATTGCTGCATAAAATCCACTTCAACAATCCCCTCTTTTAATCTTTGCCAAAACCTGGTACATTGGTATCTAGAATTTATTTTATATGGCTGGAAATAGTAAAAAGCCTAAGGTTTCAATTGTAATTCCCGCGCGCAATGAAGAAAAACATATTTCAGAATGCATATCTTCGGTAAAAAGGCAGATAACCAGTTTTCCATACGAAATTTTGGTTATTGATAACGCCTCAAAAGACACAACAGCAAAAATAGCGACAAGTTTAGGAGCTAAAGTTATTTTGGAGAAACACAAAGGGCTTAGTTTCGTGAGGCAAAAAGGTTTGGATGCGGCAAAAGGAGAATTTATAGTATATATAGATGCTGATACAAGACTGCCTGAAGATTGGATTAGCTATATGATTGGGTATCTGGAAGATCATCCGCTTCTTGTCGGCGCATCATGCAGTTTTCATTTCTATGATGGAAAGCCCATGGATGGAGTTGGAATTTTCTTCTTTAAACAAATAGTAATTCCCATTGCCAGCTTCCTTGTTAGGACATTTAAACGGACAGATATTATTTTTGGCTGGGCATTTGTCGTAAGAGCGGAAGCGTTAAGGAAAGCAGGCGGAATAAATAAAAAATTCATTTTCTACGGAGAAGATACCGGAATAGCGTATAGACTTCGCAGTCAAGGCAGGGTTAAATTTCTTAAGAATAAGTACGCGTTAATCAGCGCGAGAAGATTTCAGCAAAAAGGAATACAAAAATTCAGCATAATTTTCGATTGGACAATTTTTGTTCTTATGCTTTTGGGAATGCATAAAGAAGCGGAACAAATATCAAAAGCATACTTGTTTAGCAAAAAATGAAATTCCTCTTGACGGGAAAAAACTTTTCTGATAATATAAATCGTGCACACTAAGTATATTTTTGTTTCAGGAGGAGTAATTTCCGGCATAGGAAAAGGCACTACGGCGTCCTCGATTTCTCTTCTTCTCAAATCCGCAGGATATAGGGTCGCACCAATTAAGTTTGAAAATTATCTAAATGTTGACGCGGGAACAATAAATCCCATTGAACACGGAGATCCATTTCTTTGCGAAGACGGAACAGAAGCAGATATGGATATAGGAAGTTATGAAAAATTTTTTGATGAAGACATGGGCAGAAATAATTTCGTTACAATGGGCCAGATTTACAAAACAGTAATAGATAAAGAACGAAGATTCGAATACAACGGCGAGGACGTAGAAGCGATACCTCACATAACAGATGAGATTACGAGAAGAATAAAGCTGGTTGCGGAAAAAAGTAAAGCTGACATTGTCGTAATAGAATTAGGAGGAACAGCAGGCGAGTACCAAAATATTTTTTACTATGAAGCATCCAGAATTATGACCTTGAAAAATCCTGGCGATGTAATTCATATTCACGTAAGTTATGTTCCAACACCTGCTCATATCGGAGAGCCGAAAACCAAACCAACCCAGCTTTCAGTAAGAACCTTAAACTCAATGGGTATTCAGCCGGATTTTATCATAACCCGTTCGGAAAAATACCTTGATCAGAGAAGAAGAGATAGATTTGCTCTGTTTTGCAATATCCAGCCTGATAATATTATTTCCAATCCAGATCTTCCTTCTGTTTACGAGGTTCCAATAATTCTTAATAAGCAAGAGCTTGATAAGAAAATTCTTCAAAAACTTCATCTGCCTGTAAAGCAGCCAAATCTTAAGAATTGGGAAGAATTTTTAAAAACAATTACAGCCAAGAAAAAGAAAGAGGTAGAAATCGCTATTGTTGGCAAGTATTTTGGCACAGGAGATTATCAGTTAAGAGATTCCTATGCGGCTTTGTTTGATGCTATAGATCACGCGGGATGGAAGCTTGGTTTTTCTGTAAAAACCAGATGGGTAGATGCTCAAAAAGTAGAGTCCCACTTCGCTAAAGCTTCGAGGGATAAAAAAGAAGATGTTAATTCGTTGAAAGAGATATTGGGAACTCCTAACGGAATTATAGTGCCAATTGGCTGGGGTGAAAGGGGTGCGGAGGGAATGATAAAGGCTGTTTCGTATGCAAGAACAAATAAGATTCCCTACCTTGGACTTTGCTATGGCATGCAGCTTGCTGCTATATCTTTCGCCCGGGATGTTTTGAATTTTAAAGACGCAAACACAACTGAAAATAATCCCAAAACAGCACATCCGGTAATTCATCTGATGCCGGCTCAAGAAAAGTTTATGAAAAACAGAGCCTACGGAGGTACGATGAGGCTTGGAACATGGGAGGCAATTGTTAAAAAAGGAACCCTTGCATTTGATCTTTACAGCAAGTACGGCGGTCCAATAAATAAAAACACCGGGTTAACCAGCGAAAGGCATCGGCATAGATATGAATTTAATGATAAATATGCAAAGCAATTCGAACAAAAAGGATTAATAATAAGCGCGAGATCCGTGAAGGAAAATCTGGCAGAAATAATAGAACTGCCCAAAAATCAGCATCCGTTTTTTCTCGGGACACAAGGTCATCCTGAATATAAAAGCAGACCGTTAAAGCCCCATCCGATATTCTTAGGCTTCATAAACGCCTGCGGATTGGCATAAAGAGAATTGGGGTTGAGAAAAACCTATTCTTATCGTATAATATCAATATGATTGGAAAAATTAATTTTGTACCGGGGGATATAATAAAAGTTTACGAGAAAATAAAAGAGGGAGAAAAATCCCGTATTCAAGTTTTTGAAGGTACGGTCCTGGGAATTAAAGGCAGAGCGGAAAATAAAACTTTTATGATTAGA
>JBBTZX010000049.1:0-32198 GCA_038061125.1 Patescibacteria group bacterium
AAAATTAATAAAGATATGGGGGCAAGAAAAATAATAGTCGTAAGAAGCGTTTTGAAAGAATAATTTTCGCGTGAAGAAAGAAATGAAGCGAAAGAAACCAAAAGAAAAGGTTTTAGAATTTCGGAAAACTGAATTTTTATTCCCCAAATCTCAATCCATCTGACAGATCCTCTTGTCGCAGCGCCTAAAACCAGAACTAATGCAAGTAGAACTAGAGAGGTAATGTAAATTGGAGCAGAGTAAAGCTTAATTATCCTGTAGTTTACTTGGGAAAAAAATAAGAAGGCAAAAAGAGAAATGATAAGAAAAATAAACTGACTTCTGAATAAAGAAAAACTAATTGAGAAAAGTGTAGTCAAGCTTAGGAGTACCAATACGAAAACCGGCAATACCAAAGTCCAATCTACATCCAAGAGGCTTCTTTTTGTCATACGCGGTCAACGGTAAATTTTGGCCCTTTTTTAAGATTTCTAATCAAAGCTTTTTTCTTGATGAGACTTTCGAAAGGCAAAGGCCAATCAGGTAAGGTAACGTTTATTTCATCATTAAGTTCTGTCCCCAGTTTTTTTCTCTCCTCTTGAATTTGTCTGATTATGTCTCTTGCTTCCATTTCTTCTTGCAACTCTTTGGTTATATTCGTATCAAATTCAACAGAAAGTTCTCCTTTATTTTTTGCCAAAACAACTTTTTTAACATTTAACTCATCTTTAATTAGGCCTATTAATTCTTCATCGATTGAAAATTTAGAATTGAAAATTGAAAATTTAGAAAGCGGTTGTCTTACTTTGATATCTAACTCTCTTCGTTTTGCGTGTCCTAATTCGACAACATTTCTAACAAAAGACATATCATCTATTAGTTTTTCATCTAGCAAGCTTTCATCTTTCAACGGATAATTTTGCAAGTGAACTGATTCTTCTCCAGTTAGATTAGTAAACATCTCGTCAGAGATAAAAGGAACGAATGGAGCAAGTAATTTGCAAAGCGTTAGTAAAATTTCGTACATCGTGGATAAGGTAATATTTCTTTCATTCTTATCCGACGTAGTGCCCACACGGTTTCTGGAACGTCTTACATACCAAGTTGAAAAATCATTGATTACGAAATTTTGAATAGCTCGAGACGAAGTCATTGCGTCATACTTTTCTAAAGATTTATTCGTTACGTCTATAACTTGATTTAATTTCGCTAGGATCCATAAGTCTAAGGGTTTCAATGTTCCTGTCTTAGTATTGGGATTCCAATTGGAGAAAGTTACGTAATCAATAAAAAATTTATAAGAGTTCCAAAGAATTAAATAAAATTTTCTTTTAGTTTCGCTTGCGGCTTTGTAGCCGAAATTTAAATTATTTTCCGGATTTGTAGTTACGAACATCCATCTCATAACATCTGATCCTATTTTCGTAGCCCCTTCATTAAATTCAACTGCGTTACCTTTGGACTTATGCATTTCTTCGCCTTTTTCATCTCTGACGGATGCAAATCCCAATACGGTTTTAAAAGGATTTGTGTTTTTCAAAGCAGTGCTCATGGCTATCAAAGAGTAGAACCAGTTCTTAAACTGTCCGGGAAAACTTTCAGTTATAAAATCTGACGGAAACCAATCTTCCGGCAGTGTGGAAAAGGGTACAATTCCAGCGTCAAGCCATGGATTGCCAACATCCTGAACTCTTGACATAAGGGTATCGCATTTTTCGCATTTTAATTTGACCTCATCTATCCATGGTCTGTGAGGGCTATTTCCTTCGAATAAATCCCATCCTTGTGCTGCTTTTTCTTTTAACTCGTTTTTTTCTCCAACTACTTGGAAATGCTTGCACTTCGTACATTCCCAAATAGGAAGAGCAAGTCCCCAATATCTTTTTTTGCTGATAAGCCAGTCATGCATATTTTTCAGCCAGTCCAACTCCCTTTCTTTTCCCCAAGAGGGAATCCAGTTAATCTTTTTTGTCACCTCAACCATCTGCTCTCTGTAAGTTTTGCCGGATTTATCTTTTTTATCCATGGCTATGTACCATTCGTCAACAACTCTCCAAACTAATTCCGTCTTACACCTCCAACAGGTTGGATATCTATGGGTAATTCTTTCAGTTTCAAAGAAATACTTACCATTTTCATAAGTTTTAAGGTAATCAATTATCAATTCGGGATGTTTCTTGGCGTTTTTTCCTGCAAATTCACCCATACCAAGAACGTATGATGCATCCTCTTCAATAGAGGAGATAACGGGTAATTTATTTTCTTTCCCAAGTTTGAAATCTTCTTCTCCTGCTCCAGGAGCAACATGTAACAATCCTGTTCCTTCAGTTTCCGTGACGATATCTTTGCCGTCAATGATGCGATGAATGTAACTGCCTAATGTTTTTTTAACCAAAGGGATTTCATCGAAAGGTGCAACATACTCCCAGCCTATGAATTCTTTTCCTAATTTTTTATCAAATACCTCACCTTTTTTGCCTTTAATTAACCATCTTTTTTCCATAAGCCAAAGCTTTTCATCATTGGGGCCTTTTGTAAGAACATATTGTTCTTTGGGATTTACAGCGATTGCAACATTTGACGGAATTGTCCATGGCGTTGTTGTCCAAACCAATAAATATTCATTTGTTCTATTTTTTATCGGAAGTTTAAAATAAACAGTTTCGTGGGTTATCTCTTTATATTCCTCAGTAAGAATTTCGTGCTGTGAGATTGCCGTTCCGCATCTTGGACACCAAGGAACAGTATCGTGACCTTTATATAGCCAGCCTTTTTCATTAATTACTTTTAGAAAATTCCAAATCGCGTAATTATTTCCATCGGAAGAGGTATGATAGGAGTTATCCCAATCCATAAAATATCCAAGCCGTTTACTTTGCTCGGTTTGAATAGCGGAAAATTTTTTGACCCGTTCTTTGCAAAGATTAATAAATTTTTCAATGCTTTTAAATTTATTTCCAGATACAAGATTTTCAATATCTTTTTTATTTCTTAATCCCAATTCTTTTTCTACTTCCACTTCAACCCACAAGCCTTGTTCATCAAAGCCGTTCTGAAACCTTTGTTTTCTTCCCCTCATAGTCCAATATCTTTGCCAAAGATCTTTATAGGTTCTTCCCCAGGCATGATGAACTCCCATTGGGTTATTCGCAGTTATTGGTCCATCTAAGAAGGAAAACTTCTCTTTCGAAGAATCGTTTTTATGTAAATATTTACCAACTATTCTTTTTTTTTGCCATTTATTCAATAATTCTTCTTCCAATTTTGGGAAATCTATTTGTGAAGAAACAGGTTTAAACATATTATTAATTCTATCTGATTTGGTATAATTAACGCAAGGACTCGTAGCTCAGCGGTAGAGCGCTTCATTCACATTGAAGAAGTCAGAGGTTCGAATCCTCTCGGGTCCACATGAAGATTCTTTTTTTGTCCAGACTTTTTTATCCCCATATCGGCGGAGTTGAAAAGCATGTAATGGAAATAAGCAGATTGTTAGTTGAGAAAGGTCATCAGGTAAGCGTGGTAACGGAAGAATTACCAGCTGAAGATATACCAGTATATCTTCAATCAAAGAGGTTACCGGAGCATGAGGTTTTTAATTCAATTGAAGTTTATAGAATTCCGGTTGGCAAAAATGAATGGTTTAAAAAGTTTATTATTTGGAAATGGTTTTGGACAAACAGAAAATTGATAGAGGATGCAGATATAGTACATTGTCATGATGTATTTTTTTGGTACCTCCCTTTTAGATTTTTATTTCCTTTCAAAAAAGTATTTACAACATTTCATGGATACGAAGGTTATCCTCTAAAACCAAAAGATATTTTAGTGCACAAATTGTCAGAAAAGCTATCCAATGGCAATATTTGTATTGGTGATTTTATTCAAAGATGGTATGGAACAAAGCCAACATATGTTTCGTATGGAGGCGTTAACGTAAGCGAAAAACGAAAAGCGAAAAGCGAAAAGCAGGTAGAACGATCAGCGGTTTTTGTAGGAAGACTTGATGAGCAGACGGGTTTTTTAACCTATCTTGAGGCGGTTAAAAAAATAAGAGAAAAATTTCCGGATTTTAAATTCACCGTATTTGGAGATGGAAAGCTTAGGAATAAAATTAATAAAGATATCGATTTCAGAGGTTTAGTAGAAAATCCGGAGAAAGAATTGCCGAAATTCAATTTTATTTTTGCCTCAAGATACTTATCGATTTTGGAAGCAATGGCTGCAAAAAGATCGGTATTGGCAGTATACGATAATCCCTTAAAAAAAGATTATTTAAAGATGTCACCGTTTGCGGATTATATTTCGATTAGCGATTCATCGGAGGGTTTAGCTAAAAATGTAGAATATTTTTTAAAAAATCCCAAAGAGAAAGAAAAATTAACTAATAAAGCTTTTGAGTGGGTAAAAAAGCAATCCTGGGGAAATCTATCTAATGTATGCATAAATCTTTGGCAACGAAGTAAATAGAGGGAGTTATATTTCATACAAAGCTTCAAAAAACAGTCTTTGAATCGGGTGAGGATGCTGGTAAATAGTGCGCCAATTTTTAGGAATGGGGTATTCGTCTTCCCTTATGCAGGAATTATCCTTTGCATACGATCTTATCCATTGTTTGTTATAAAAATAGCCATCAGTTAAGCGGTTAATCTCATTAATATAATTACTTATTTGTCTTCGTGTCATTTCATGCAGTGTGCTTATCGAAATCATAAGATTAAAATACTTATCGGGTAAATATTTTATTTGATGAGCCATAATAAATCTAATTCGCGCGGCTTCAAATTCTTCCTTTATTTCTCCAAACGATGAAAAAGGCCTAAAGAGAAAAATCTTTTCCTCAGGAAACACTTTTGATAAATACTCCTGCGATATAAAAAGAGCAGGCGGAATGTCGATAATGCAATAGGAAATTTTTGGCAGCGCCTGCAGAAATACATATGCCAATCTTCCATATCCCGCACCTATTTCTGCCACTTCCATATGTTTTTGTGAATTAATTTTATCGGTTATACTATAAAACTCATGTACGGAGTTGCATAAGTCTTGAGAGACAAAGTTCTTTTTATAGCTAACGATGAAAGGGTTTCCGACAAGAGGCTCTTTGATACGATCTAAAAGTTTCAATTTGTCTTTGCGATAAACATAGTCGCTTAGATAAGCGACATATATTTTGTATATGAAAGCAGTAATGTGATTAAAAGACGTAACGTATGAGCGGATTTGCGACCGAGGATTTAAAAATCGGCTCCTAAATATCGGAGCAAAATTTCCTCTTTTCAACTCTGAAATTATTGGCGATAGCTGATGTCTAATAATCATCAGGATTTTCCAATTAAAATAGTGTACCGTAACCGATCTTTTAAAATTGTCAAAACCAGAATGCAGCAATTGTGCGTTATGTATTTTATTTAATTTTTTCCAAAATTCCGAAGGATAATAGACTGAAGGAGCTTTCTTGATTTCGGTAATCATTTCTTTTAGCTTCGCGTTATTCATATAAGATTTCGAAAAATATTTTTTATCCTTTTTGATGAAATTATTAAAAATATCAAAATAAGAGCAAGGAAAGAAAAAAAGCTTAAGAACATCGAGAAAGCCCTGACTTTCGTATTCATAAAGCTTACATCCACTTTATATGATCCTTTATTTAAATTGAAGGTTATAATTCCAGGATAAGCGGTATCAATGAAGCTAAATGGATAAGGATTGCCATTCACCCTTACAATCCAGTTTGGGAAATATAAGGTGTTCTCCTTTATAAGCGCGTTTTTTGATGTAACATTTATTAAATATGAGTGTTTTACTGAATTTCTTGATATTTCGGATATATCTGCTTTTCCTTGTACAATCTCAATATGGGGCACTGTTCTCTGATTGGATTTGAAATTATTGGAATTGACCCATATCGTAGTTCCCTGCCCAACTTTAGTGATATTGCTGGGTAATTCGTATAAGATAGAAGAATCTGTTAAAAGAGGTAAAGTTTTCCTATTTCCCCAGTTTGGAATAGTTGTTAATATTGCAATTAAACACAAGCTGACAAAAAGCCATTTCTGGGTAATATTTTTTATAACTACTCCGGCGATTATGGAGACAAAAAATGAAATTAGCAAAAGCAGTCTATAGGAATATTGGAAACCTTTTAGTAATGAAACATTCATCCACATTGTTCTCGAAAACGACTGAGTCATAATTAGAAATAGGAAAAGAGAGGTAACAGATATTAAATATACGACTTTTCCTTTCAGAGAAATCTTGCCTTTAAAAAATAAAATAATCGAAAATATGATGATAAACCATTGTATATATCCTACTATGAAGGATAGCTCCCCGTTGGGTCCTTGGAATAAAAACCCCCACCTCCATGGAGAATAAAAAAGCTGACTTAACGATATGAACGATACAGCTCCCGTTGTTAATAAATTTGTATATTTAGCTTCAAAAATAACTGGCATCCAGTAGAAAGAAGATAGCAATAGTCCCATGATAAGGGATAGGATATAGAAAAATATGTATTTAATTTTTTTTCTGTTTTTTGTTATCCAAAGATAAAGACAGTAAGCAATAATAAACGGAAACGATATGAGCGATATAGCTTGATGGGAAAGCACAAGGAGAGTTACGCTTAAGGAAGATAAGAAAAACCACAAAAAGGTAATTTTATTAGACATCTTCCTTATTGTTAAGAAACAAAAAGGAAGAATTGCAAAGGCAATAATCTCCCCGATAGCTGCCCTAAAATGTAAATCAACAAGATGATACGGAGAAAAAAGATAAATGATAGCGGCGATAAATGCGGAACATCTATTCTTCAGTTCTTCTTTTATGAATAAATACATCATAATACCAGAGGCGATAAATGAAAGAGCAAGGATGAGTTTTAGGCTATTAATAAAATTAAATCCTATAAAATGAAATAAAGATGCTAAGTAATAAGGAAGAGGATAGGCGAAAAGAAAGAGCGGATATCCATATCCGTAAATAATTTGACTGCTCCAGCGCGGAATAATATTTCCGTCTTTTAGGGATTCGTAGAATGACATGGCGAATCCGGTATGTATAGTTAAATCTCCGCTTTCATACGTGCCTTTTCTTAGGATACTTACAAGAGGTAACAGGGAGATTAAGACTAAGAGAAATAATAGGTTAATATTGCGTTTTGGGTAAACATATTTATAAATTATTATTCCAAGCAGCAATAAGACAGAAAATATTAGGTTGACCATTGTCATTCTGTAAGGTTCAATCATAAGATTAAAATTTTTTCAGGATTGGTTTTAGCAATACGCCTTTTAACAACACTATAAATATAAATAATAATGCTGTGATGCTGCTCAATTGAGATATCGTTCTGAGTCTAGTATTTTCAAATCTCAACTCCGCTTTGTATGTTCCAGGATTCAATTTAAAAGTGATGACCCCCATATATTTGGGATCCTTAAAGTAAATAGGATGTGGGGAATTATTTATCAATAACGTCCAGTTTGGAAAATATAAAGTGTTTTCTTTAATTATCACATCTGTTTTTGCATCAATCAGGTATTCATGATCCGTTGGGCTTCTATAGATTTGCTTGATTTCGGCTTCACCTTTTATTGTTTCTATTGGTAATTTAGGTATGTCTTTTAAAACAATATGATTTAGATTAGGATAAATATTTTTATAGATCGGGTCTGATGGGTCATAATATTCCGTATATAATGTTTCATAGCCTGCCCGGTTTACTTTTTGTTCAGGTACAATTTTTCTGTTTCCCCAGTTAAGAATTGTTGAAAAAATGGCAAAAACACAGATAACGATCACTATTTTTTTATTTATTTTTTTTGCCACGATTGCTGCTATCGCAGATAGTATGAAAGCAATGGGAACTAGCAATCTCCATGCGAATTGTAAATTATTAAGATATGAAAAAGTTTCCCATATTTTTTTAGATACAGGCAATATCATAAAAAAAAGAATGAGAAAGGAAAATTGGAAAAACAATAAGAGAATCTTTTCTTTTTTGTCATGAATCCTATTGATTAAGAAGAATGAAATAATGAATGCCAGTAATTGCGCATAGCCTAAAAGATAATGCGTTTCTCCGTGATGGCCTTGAAATAATAAGCCCAACATAGTAGGAGAATAAAGCAGATCTTTTAATGATAAAAATCCACCCGTAGGTAGAGTGAAGGAATATAGGGTATATTGCACTTCAAACTTTGCTGGTATCCAATAAAATGAAGATAATAACAATCCAAGTATTATGGAACTCAACCAACAAAGAAGGTCAATTTTTCTCTTATTCTTCTTTTTTATCCATATAATAAAAATATAAATGGCAGCCAGATGAAGCACGATTAGCGAGGTCGATAAATGCGACAATATTAACAAGGCAAAGCTTATGGCTCCCCAAATTAAAAATTTATATTTTCTCGTTTCAATAATCTTTTTGGAAAATAGAAAAATTAATGGTATAAAAGCAAAAGATAAAGTTTCCCCAACAGATGCTCTAAAATGCATATCTACTAAATGAAATGGGGCAAAAAGATATAAAATTGATGCAGTAAATCCGGAAACTTTTCCGAATTCTTCTTTTGCCCAGCAGTACATTGCTATACCGGAGGCTATAAACGAAGTTATTAATACCAATTTCATACTAGCAAGAAATGGAAAACCTAGAAAATGAAAAAGCGAAGCAAGATAAAATGGTAATGGATACAGAAATATAAAAACAGGAGTTCCGTAACCAACATTTGTCCATGCGGGAAATATGTTACCGGCTATTAGGTTGTCATAAAAAGACATAGCATAGTGCGTATGTAGAGTTAAATCCCCGCTTTCATAGCTGCCCTTTCTTAGGATACTTACAAGAGGTAACAGGGAGATTAAAATTAAAAGAAATAAAAGATTAATATTGCGTTTTGGGTAAATATACCTATAGATCAATACTCCTAAGAATAATGAAATTGAAGAAACGAGATTAACAGCAACCATCCTATACGGATCTATCATAACGATTTTATTTTATTGAGTTTTTCTTTTGGGTATCTCAAAAACTCTACAATCATAAACAAGACAAGTCTTGCTAGAATTCCTGCATAAACAACGAAGTTTATTAAAAAAAAGTTTTGACTTGAATAATGTTTATTGTAATACAAAAAGATTCCTTTATGGAAAAGAAGTAACGCTTTTAGCTTAAATTTACTTGTTGTCCCTCCGTGCATGTGTATTACTTTTACTTTTGGAAAATAGTATATATCCCATCCCGCTTTTATTGCCCTATAGCAATAATCTGTGTCTTCGCAATATATGAAAAATTCTTCATCCATATGTCCGATTTGCTCTATTAATTTTTTTCTTATGAGCATAAATGCCCCAAGACCCCCAACCTTTGCGGGTTCGTTGTCCGAGAGATAAGTCATATAATAATTTATAGATTTGATTTTCGGAAATAATTTATATAAACCAAATGGCTGAAAAAATGAGTTTTTCAAGGTAGGTATTGCATGCTTACAGGGGAGATCCAAAGATCCGTCATGTCTTATAATTTTGCAGCCGCAGATGCCAATGTTTGGATTTTTGTTCATAAAATCTATTAGCAGGCCTATCGATGTGTCCTTTGTAAAGTTTACGTCGGAATTTAATTGAAGAACATATTTCCCCTTGGCAAGTTTTGTTCCTATATTACAGCTCTTGCTATATCCTAAATTTTTAATATTTCTTATTGCTTTAATTTTAGGAAAATATTTATTGATCATTCCTACAGAGTCGTCTGTAGACCCGTCATCTACAACAATAATCTCAAAGGAAATGTTTCTAGCGTTTTTATAAATAGAAGAAAGTGTATTTTTCAGTATTTTACTGGTGTTATAATTACAGATGACTATTGATATGTCTGGAAGTTTCATTCTATGTACTGCATTCTAACATTTCTCCGTTAAAAACAAAACTAAATTGAAGAATGAGGTTAAATATGGAATTTTATGGTAAAATTGTTAAATGTCAGCGATAGTAAGTAATGTAATAAAAATAAAAAAATGCAGAATATGTACATCAGCAGAGCTATTCGATGTAATTGACTTAGGCGATCAGCCGATCCCGAACGGTTTTTTGTCGAAAAAAGATCTTTCGAAAAAAGAACCAAGATACCCTCTTGTCGTTTGTTTTTGCAATAATTGTTCGTTGCTTCAGCTAAGATATTTAGTTAAGCCAGAAGTCATGTTTAAAAATTACTTATATATACCGTCTTCTTCCAAGACAAGGGTTGAGCATTTTCGAAAACTTGCAGAATGCATTAAATCCATTGTTAAGCTAGATGACAAGTCTTTGGTAATTGATATAGGAAGTAACGATGGAAGTTTACTTATATGTTTCAAAAATTTGGGAGCAAGAGTTTTGGGAATAGATCCTGCAAAAAACTTGGTTAAGATAGCAGTTCTTAATGGAATTGAAACTGTGGAGGGATATTTCGACTCTAAATTGGCATTAAGAGCTGCAAAAAAATATGGAAAAGCAAGAGCAATTCTTTCCACGAACACAATAGCTCATATTCCAAATCTTAATGAGGTATTGAAAGGAGCGAGTATCTTAATGGAGAAAGAAGGAATATTTGTAATGCAGTTTCCATACGTCATGGATTTGCTCGACAAGAACCTTTTTGACACTATTTATCACGAACATCTTTCATATTTTTCTTTAAAATCTTTATTGAAACTTTCAGAAAAATCCGATCTGGGAATATTTGATATACAAAGAAACGATTTGGATGGCGGGGCAATAAGAGTATTTTGGAAGAAGGGGGAAGGGACGCGGAATAAAATTAACAAAAAAAACATAAACAAAATTCTCGGAGAAGAGAAGAGATACGGTTTATACAAAAAAGAAACATATAGTAAATTTGCAGATAGAATAAAAGCATTGAAAATCGACTTTCTGCAAAAAATTAATTATCTTAAAAAAAAGAAAAAAAGAATTGTTGGGTATGGGGCAGCAGCCAAAGCTAATGTTCTGCTGAATTATTTTGGGCTTGATACGAAAACCATAGATTACATAGTAGATTCTACTCCGTATAAACAGGGACTTTTTACTCCGGGTACACATATACCCATCTATTCTGAAGAGAAAATTTATGATAATATTCCTGACTATATTTTAATTTTCGCTTGGAATTTTAGTCAAGAGATTATTAAAAAAAACAGAAAGTACAAGAAGAGTGGTGGAAAATTTATCCTTGTTGAGCCTAAAATGCAAATTATTTAGACTATAAACTACTTTTATGAAAAATGAATTTTTTCTTTGATTGGCAAATATGAAGATTTCATTTATAGCAACGGTATTAAATGAAGGAGATAATGTAGTACGGTTACTTAATTCTATTATTAATCAATCTAAAAAAGCAGATGAAATTATAATTGTTGATGGGGGCTCAACCGACAGTACGCTGTCGGTAATTTCAAATTTCATCCTGAGTAGAATCGAAGGACAAATTTCAAATAAAAATATAAAATTTAAATTTATTGTGAAAAAAGGGAATAGGGCGGTAGGAAGAAATGAGGCGATAAGACAAGCTACGGGAAATATTATAGTTTGTTCTGACGCAGGATGCATATTGGATAAAAATTGGATTGAAGAAATTACGAAGCCATTTCATAAATTAGATGTAGATGTTGTTTCTGGTTACTATAAAGGAAAATCTAGTAATTCTTTTGAGAAGTGCATAATTCCTTATTTTTTAGTAATGGAAGACAGAATAGATCCGAATAATTTTTTCCCGGCGACAAGATCAATGGCATTTAGAAAATTGATATGGGAAAAAGTGGGTGGCTTTCCGGAAAAATTTAGCAATAACGAAGATTATATATTTGCTCAAAACCTTAAAAAAATAAAAGCAAAAATCGTTTTTGAGAAAAATGCGATAGCTTATTGGTTGCCAAAAAAAAATCTTAAAGAAGCGCTTATTTCTTTTTATCGTTTTGCAAAAGGCGATGCGGAGTCAGGAATTTTTAGGCCCAAGGCAATTATCATTTTGATGCGTTATCTAATTGGATTAATTCTCCTGTTTGCTTTTGTAATGTTAAAAACATACATAATACTTAATGCATTATGCTTAATGCTTATTTTATATATTCTCTGGTCAATATTTAAAAATTATAAATACGTAAAATTATTTGCTGCTGTATATTACTTGCCTTTAATTCAAATAACAAGCGATCTAGCAATCATACTGGGAACTATTGAGGGGTTTTCATTATCCAAAAATAATAATGGCGAATAAACAGTTTTTCTTAAAAAAAATCGTTACCTCTTCGTTATTTGTTAGTATTTTATTTTTTTTATTATTACAATTGCCAATATTTAATTACGGATTTAATTACAGAGATGAGGGATATTTATTAAATAATGCCCAAAGAATAAATAGCGGAGAAATACCCTATGTGGATTTTTCTTTAGCAATTACTCCTGGTTCATTCTATATTCAGGCACTTGCTCTAAAACTATTTGGAAATTATATTATTACAGATAGAATTCTATATGTCTTGTGTATAATTTTAGTATTGGTACTAAACTCTAGACTTTTTAAGTTTCCCAAACACTGGAACTATATCTCTTTATTGTTTTTGGCATTAATATATACAGGAATAGGAGCTTTTGCATCTTACAATATGTATGGAGTAGTTTTTGTTATGACTGCACTTTTTCTATTCCATAAACTAAAAAATGGTAACAAAACCTACTTTTATTCTTTTTTAATTGGATTAACAAACTCTTTAGTATTTATTACAAAACAAACTTATGGTTTTATTTTCTTTTTTACTTTATTATTTTTGATAGTTTATTCTACCAGACGCAAAGACCGGTTTAAAAATATACTTTTTTACTTCTTTGGTAGCTTACTTCTGCCAGCTATTATCCTTTTGGTTTTTTATTTCAATGGGATATTGAATAAATTAGTATATAACGTTTTTTATTTTGCACTGGCTGTAAAAAATGACCGTTTGCCCTTTATTACTACTTCAATCCTATTCATTCCATTGTTCATGTTTATGGTTAACTTTATCAAAAAAATCACTCCTAAAAAATTGGGAATAGTATTCATTTTCTTCACATTATTCATTTTTTTATATATTTTTATATCTCCAGCAAGAATTTCCTATCTACAGTCTTTTTATAAACAGCAAACAATTTATTATTTTTTACTTTTTTTTACAGTTCCCCTTACTTTAATAAGTTTATTCTTTAAATCAAAAAATGCATATAAAAAACTAATAGTAATTATATCTATTGAAGCGTTTAGTCTTTTTTTAGCCAGTGCTTTTTCAGGTAGAGATTATACTACTGTTATTGTTACAGCTCCCTTATATATTCCTTTGTTTCTGTATTTGTTTACAATTAAATACAAAAAATTCAAGTTGCCGTTAAGCAATATCTCTATATCCCTATTGCTAATTTTATTTATATTTCCATCTATTTTATCATTGACTGAAATCTATGGTAAGTTATATGGGATTGGATATAGGAAAGAAATTTATGCAAATTTAGATATTAAAGAGGCAAAATATATAAAAATTCCTATAAATCAAAAAAATGACTTGGAATTAGTAACTAATTACATTAAAAGTAATGCATCGTCGAGCACTAAATTACTTTGTGTTCCGTATTGTTCATTTTGGAACTTTTTAGGCGAAAGAAAAAATGCATCATATTTTAGTTTTTTCTATAAGTTCAATAAGGATGATCAAGATAGGGTTATAGACGATCTTAAGAGAAATGATGATTCAGTAATATTGGTTCAGAGGCCAAACGTAATTGAGAAAGAGGCTAATTATGAAGACGAAAATCTTAATTTATTGAAAACATTTATATATAAAAAACATAAATTAGTTAAAACAACAGAAAATTTCTATATTTATAGATAATGATTGTGCCAAAATGTTAAAAACTTTAAAGAAATTATGAAAAGTGTTAGTTCGAAAATATACGATAAAAAATATTACCTTACCGTATGTCCAGGATCGGAAGAGTTTAAGGAGAGCGGTGGGAAAAAATTGCATCTGCGATTAGAAAAACTATTACAGCAAATTACTATAGATAAATCTACTAAGATTCTCGATGTAGGTTGCGGTAGGGGAGATATAGCTCTTTATTTAGGCAGAAATTCCGAAGAAGCGATTGGCATAGATTACTCAAAAGAGGCTATTGAATTGGCGGATTCTATCAAGGAAAATTTTCCACTTGCCATACGGAAAAAAGTACATTTTAAAGTTATGAATATTAAAACATTATCTTTTCCCGATAATTATTTTGACGTAGTTATTTGTATAGACGTATTGGAGCATTTGTATAAAGATGAGGTAAAACAGGCAATGCGGGAAATAAAGAGAGTCCTTAAGAACAACGGTGTTCTTTTTGTGCATACTGGAACAAATAGAATACTTCATGATTATACATATAGGTACTATATTTACCCTTTAAATAAACTGATAACTAAAATTGACAGTTTTATTAGGGGAGTTACCTATGATTCCTTACCGGAAGATCCTAGAACGGTCGATGAGAAAAGGCAACATGTCAATGAACCAACATATTTCTATCTTAAGAATCTATTCTCTAAATTTAAATTTGAAGGTAAGATAAAAACTGAAATTGGCTACATAAAGCCAGTAAAAAGCGTTAAAACAATTATTTATAATTTCCTTATCGCCTTCTATCCGCTTTCAGCCATTTACCCTTTTTCTGTTATTTTTGGCTGGGTATTTATCTGTAAGTTAAAAAACAATAAGCAATAACTCTGAATAAGCAATTTTCATACAGTCTAATTATGAAATTCAAAAATAAACTGAAGAATAACTTTTCTTGTTTAATGAATTGCATTTTACGTAATAAATTTCTTTTAAGTGTTTTAGTGATTTATGCGATTCTAATGTTAAGCGTAATCGATTGGGGAACACCGAATGTGTCGCATCCATTTAATTATCAAATGGATGAATGGCATCAATTGCAAGCGGTAAGATCAACATTTAAATATCTTTCACCAAATGTTTCCGGTTCTGCTCATGGAACAATGCTGCATTTCATATTATCGGGCATATATTTAATCCCATTTGTTATATTTGGAGCAATAAATCCATTTGCGATTAAATCTTCTGTTGATTTTTTGGATTTGCAGCAAAAGCTTTTTCAAATATTAAGATTAAACACTCTTATTTTTGGATTACTTTCTATATTTTTTATCGCAAAGATAGCAAAGGAACATCTTAAGATTAATCAAAACATGGCGATAATTCTGTTTGTTGTTACTCCTTTATGGCTATCTCTTAGTAATTATTTTAAGTACGATATTGCGCTCGTATTTTGGATAACCATATCTCCGTATTATTTATTAAAATTTGCAGAAAAACCGACATTGCGAAATTATTTAATTGCCGGAGCCTTCTGTTCCCTAGCTGTTGCTACTAAAATTAGTGCTTTTCCTTTATTCATAGCGTATGTAGTGTCATTTTTTTTGTTCAAAAAGAAAGGAAAAATTATATTTAAAGATTTAGGCATAGGGTTGTTTATTTTTTTTATAACTTTTCTAATTCTAGGCATTCCGGATTTGATATTGGGAAAGGGCAATTGGGATGAATTTTTATATTCAAATTTGGTTTCCGGTTCAAGCGGATATAGTAATGTCTTAACGGGATTTAGTAGTTGGTGGCAATATTTACTTTTTAAAGTTTTACCTATAGATTTCGGATATGGATTTCTCCTTATCTATATATTTGGGATAATATATTGGATAATCTTATTTCTCAAGAACATTCTAAATAAGAGATTATTTTTATTTAAAAATGAATTATTTCTGTTCTTCTGTTTTTTATTATTTTTTCTTAGTTTGGTTCCTCTCAAGCTGGGAGGAAATGGTAATCGACTGTTAATTTTACTGCCATTTTTCACCCTTTTAGCAGCTTCTTTCTTGCAAAGAATAAAAAGTGTTATCGCAAACAACAACGTGGCAATAGAAGGATTACTAATAGTTATTTTTATTGTTCAATTTTATCAATCAATAATAATGGTATATGTTAAGTGGCTGCCTGATGTTAGACAGACATCTTCTCAGTGGATACAAAAGCATATAGAAAAAGATACGTTAATCGGCATAGAAAATATTCCCATATATCAGTTGTTACCCGATATTGTTGTTAAGGAATTTTATTCAAGGGACAAGAATTATGATTATCAAATAATCGATGCGTCAAGTAAGACTATCCCGTCGCTAGTAATCGTGACAGATAAAGAGCTTGATCTTAATTATTTTAAAGAATCAGCTAAGAAACGATTGCTGAAAAGATTGAAGGAAGAAGAATATAGGGAGATAATAGAATTTAAACCGCCAAAAATTTTATACTTATTCACGGGAAATGAACTGAATTATTCTAGTTCCGGTTTAGCTCCGATATCGACGATATCTATATTCAAAAAAGATAAATAGGCATTTTCAGACAGAAAAATATATAATTACAGAATATGGGATATTCGAAGCAAGCTGTTGTCGGAATTTCGTGGATTGGGGCATTCAGAGTGTTCTCAAGATTGATAGCATTTCTAAGAGTTGTTGTATTGGCAAGGTTGCTTGTTCCTGCGCAATTTGGCGTGTTTGGTATTGCCTCGATGGCGTTGGCTCTTCTGGAGATATTAACAGAAACAGGGATAAACGTTTTCCTCATACAGGAGAAAGAAGACGTGGATTCCTATGTAAACGATGCTTGGTTTGTGTCTATAATTAGGGGGTTATTAATTGCTATTTTTATAATCTTAACGGCTCCCTTAGTTGTTTCATTTTTTAAAATTCCTCAATCTTACAGTTTGATACTTTTAATTAGTGCAGTTCCTCTCATAAGAGGTTTTATCAATCCATCAATTGTCAAATATCAGAAAAATTTGCAATTCAACAAGGAATTTCTTCTAAGATCTGCAATATTTTGCTTTGATTCGCTGGTTGCAATTATAGTCTCTTTGATCACTCGAAGTGCGATAGGTTTGGTTTTCGGGTTGATAGCGGGAGCAATTCTTGAAGTGATCTTGTCGTTTATATTAATTAAACCTACGCCAAGCATACAGTTCAATCTTCAAAAAATTAGCAAGATATTTCATAGAGGCAAGTGGGTAACATTATACGGAATTTTAAATTTTGCTGCCTCAAAAGGGGACAGTGTCATTATAGGCAGAATACTTGGGTCAGGCCCGCTTGGAATTTATCAGATGGGATACACTATCTCGACAATGCCTGTTAGCGAAATAGCGGATACTGCTAACAGAGTGACATTTCCCGTATACACAAAGATAGCGGGAGATGTAAATAGATTGAAAAAAGGATTTACGAGAACAATTTTATTCGTTTCTGCTATTTCAATCCTAATCGGAACTTTAATCTTCTTTTTTCCGAAAGATTTATTTATTTTAGCATTTGGTCAGAAATGGGCAGATACAATGATTGTATTGAAGCCGCTTGCGATTTTCGGCGTAATTAGGGCAATTTCGGGTACAACGTCTTCTCTATTCTTATCCGTTGGTAGGCAAAATTACGTTGCGGGCATGACATTTTTAAGATTTGCAGCTTTAGCTCTCACAATAGTACCGCTTACGATAGTCTATGGAATAGAGGGAACTAGCTATTCTATTCTTATTTCAGGAATTGTTGAAGTGCCTTTGGTAGCTTATTATGTTTGGTTAATTTTTAAAACTGACGGAACAAGCAAGAATTAGCTATATAACTTCTAGGAACGGAAGCGGAAATATAAAATGTCCTCCTGATCTTAGATACTTTCTCTCCCGTTTTAAAAACTCTTCCTTAAAGAACCATGGTAGTGCAAGCATATAATCCGGTTTTTCCCTTCTTGCTTGATCTTCAGAGATAATAGGTATACCTAGAGAGGCAATTTTTTTACCCCATTTCTCAGGATTTCTTTCAACGGCTGCAGTAATAAGTCTATTGTTCAATTTGTAGTATTGCAGCAGGGTATTGCCTCTTGTGGAGGCTCCATATACATAAATTTTTTTATTTTTTTTGATCTGTTTCTCAATGAAATCTTTTAGCACCTTTTTACTCTTTTTTATTCTTTTCGCGAATCTTATATACGTTTCCTTATTGTCTAAACCAACTTTTCCTTCTTGTCTCAAAAGTTGAAAAACCGACCCCTGTATCTTTCTCCTATTTTTAAATGCAATATAGGTTCTGAAACTGCCTCCATTCACATCGTTTGTTTCTACGTCAAATATTTCAAGACCGTGTTTTGCTAGGAGGTTGTTAAGAGAATACATCGAATAATATTCCAAATGTTCATGAACGATGTTGTCAAATGCGTTAAGTTCAAGCATGGATTTTAAATAATTTTGTTGAATTACGAATATGCCATTTTCATCAAGTATTTTAGTAACATCAGAAAGAAATTGATTGGGATTGTCAATATCATAAAAACAAGAAATTGCAGTAATGATCGACGCTTTTCTAACCCCAACTAATTTTATATATGCTTTATAGTTGAAAAAATCATTAATTATGATGTTTGCATGTTTCTCGCACTCTTTTGCCAATTTTCCTATCGGCTCAATGCCGATTTTGAACACGTAATTTGGGTAATTTTTAAGAAGTGTTCCGTCATTAGCGCCGATATCAACACATACTACATTTTCTTTCCTACCTTTAATTTTCTTTAGTGATTTTTGGACAATTTCTCTTAATTCATTACGCATTGTGTCGTTTATCCCTGATTTATATCCGTAGTTTTCTGTATATAAAACAGAAGCAGGAGCGGTATGCTGCAATTGAAGCAAAAAACATTTTGTGCAAATAACCAAAGAGAGAGGGTATGATTTAGGCTTTACATTAAGATTTGTAAATTCAGATAAATGAAAATTTCCTAGAGATATTACTTTTTCAAGTGCCGTCGAATTGCATGAACGGCAATTGACTTTCTTAATTGCTGAATCGAGCATAATTTACAATTTAAGGTTATGTTGGTGTATTATAAGTTAATTATTGATATAATTTCAAGAAGATGAAAATCGCGATTTTCTATAATTTACCTTTTGGTGGGGCGAAACGTGTTGTTTTAGAACAGGTTAAAGGTTTGAAAAGTTTAGGACACGTCGTTGACGTTTATACATTGGAGAAGGAACGCGATTCATTTAGTCCCGGTTTTGTTGCAGATAACGAATATAAATATGATTATTCCCCTTTTGATATAAGGATTCCCATACTCTCTAGGATTTTTGGAGATCTTCAAATGTTTTATCGCCTTAGAAGGCTTCATGAAAAAATAGCTTGGGATATAGATAATCGTGGGTACGATATCGTTCTTGTTCATACGGATACCCTTACTCAAGCGCCGTTTATATTACGATTTCTCAAAACAAAAAGCGTTTATTTTTGCTTAGAACCGCTAAGAATGGTGTATGAGTATTCCTTGAGGGTTTCCGATAATCTTGGTTTTTTTAATAAGCTCTACGAATCAATAAATAGACTAGTTAGGAAAAAAATTGATCGGGACAATGCAAGAAAAGCAGATTTCGTGTTAGCGATTAGTTTGTTTGGGAGAGAGTACATGATTCAGGCATTTGATCTTTATCCAAAAATTTCCTACCTTGGCGTTGACCAAACTGTTTTTAGACCATTGAAGAGAAAGAAAAAGAATCAAGTTCTTTTTGTTGCCGAAAGGGAATATGTATATGGATATGATTTAGCTCAAATTGCAATTAAGCTTATTCCGGAGAACATAAGACCTAATTTCAAAATTGTATTTGGTACAAAAAAAGAACAGAGAATATCCGAAGAGGAACTGGTCAAAACTTACAATGAATCCTTAGTAACATTATCATTAAGTAGATTTGATACTTTCGGATTGGTTCCATTGGAATCAATGGCTTGTGGAACACCCGTTATTGTCTTAAATGTTGCAGGATACAGGGAAACAATACTGAATGGTAAAGTAGGATTTACTGTCGACTTTGATCCCAAAGAGATTGCAGAAAAAATCATGTGTTTCGTAAAAGATCCTTTACTTGCTGTAAGAATGGGAAGAGAGGGAAGGAAATGGGTTGAGAATAATTGGACATGGGAGAAAAGTGCAGAAAAATTAGAGAAATATTTAAAAACTGTAAGTAAAAAATGAAAATAAAACTATCGGTCATTTACGTTTATTACAATACGCCGGAGGAATTACAATTATCCATTAAATCTTTGGAGCGAGCTTGTGTCAAAATACCCTACGAAGTAATAATCGTAAACAATAATTCTCAAAAAGGCATTCCTAAAAAGATTTATGATAAGTCTAATATAACGATAATAAATAACGATACTAATTACGGATACGGTAAAGGTTTAAATCAAGGCGCCGGTATCGCAAAAGGGGAATATCTGCTTTTGGTAAATCCGGATGTGGAGTTTACGGAAAATTCAATAAAACATCTTTTAGGTAAGATAGAAAGCGATTCAAGAATCGGAGCGGTTGCCCCTCAATTAATAGATGAAAAAGGGAATATTTTGCAAAGCATTAGTGGTATGCCTTATTTGCCCCAGAGTTTATTTGTATTTTCATTTCTAGATAAAATATGGGGTAAGAATCCGTTTTTGGTCAAATATCATAATTTAAATCTTGATAGAAGCAAAGAACACGAAGTAGATGTAGCTGGTGGGGCATGTATGATGGTTAGAAGATCTATATTCGATAAAGTTGGTGGATTCGATGAAAGATTTTTTATGTATTTCGAAGAGGCTGACTTTTGTTCCCGAATAAAACAATTAGGGTGCTCGATAATTTACTATCCGAAGGCAAAAGCGATACACCTTGTCGGACGAAGCAGTCAGGATAAGGAGTGGATAGAAAAAACATTTGAACAAAGCAGATTCAAATTTTTTAAAAAATATCACGGTTTAATTCCTGCCTTATTGGGGGAATTCGCTTTGAGGTTTTTTAAACCGTTAAATATGCTGTTATTAACAATATTAGCTCTTTCAGCTTTTCTGAATTTATATAAATTAAATGAGCAAATGATTTTTATCGGTGATCAGGGATGGTTTTACCTATCGGCAAGAGACTTGCTTTTAACAGGTGAAATTCCCTTGGTTGGGATAACCTCAAGCCATACGTGGCTTCACCAGGGACCATTATGGACATACATTCTTGCTGTAATTTTTTGGTTATTTAAATTTAATCCCATTGCACCCGCATATTTTACAGGATTACTTAGTACAGTAACTGTTTTTCTAGTTTATAAAGTCGGAAGAATTCTTTTTTCCAAGAATGTAGGTTTGATAGGAGCAGTGCTGTATGCTACATCACCGTTGATTATTATTAATTCTCAAATGCCATACCATACTAGTCCTATTCCCTTATTAACTTTGGGTTTAATTTACTCAGTTTTTAAATGGATAAAAGGAAATGTATACTTTTTTCCCATAGCTATTCTTTTTATGGCATTATTATATAATTTTGAGCTCGCAACGCAAATATTCTGGTTTCCAATTGGGTTTATTTTTATCGTAGGCTTTCTAGGAAAGAAACAATGGGCGAAGGCCGTATTGAGAGCAGGGATTCTATTTACATCTTTAGCTTTTTTTATCCTGCCGATGGTCCCAATTTTTATTTACGATATTAATCATAAATTTGCGCAAACTTTAAAATTTTTCGTATGGTTTCCGTACAGAATAGCGAGCCAATTATTGAATATAAAAAGCGCACTTCTGTTAACTAAAACGCAAGAGTCTTTTGTTTCTATGATTAGTTTTTTTTCGGCTAATTATCAACAGCTTGTTTTTGCGTCAAATAATTTAGCGTCATTACTTATTTTATCTTTAAGTATTATATGCATAACGTTTTATTTATTAAAGACTAGGAATATAAACAATCTTTTTTCCCCAATTAGTTTACTGATAGTATTTATAATCATCCCTTTAGTGGGGTTTTTTCTCAACATGATAGCTTCGGGTGCCTATCTTCCTTTATTTTTTCCGAGTGTAATTATTATTACGGCGTGGGTGTTTGACAGAATAATGCATAAGAAATATTTGTTTTTTCCTATTTTGGCTTTAGTTTTTTATATTGCAGCGTTAAACACTCTGTTTGTTTTAGATAAGACTAAAAGTAAACCTGCTTACGGTATTTATTTTTCGGAGAGGCTAAATGCCGTAAAAACGATATTGAAAGAAACCGATGGGGAAAGTTATAGAATTAGAGGAAGTGGTCCCGGAAGTCAGTTTGAAAGCTTTACGATGAATTATGAATATATTGTCTGGTGGTTGGGTAAGCCGCCATCGGAAAAATCTGCAAAAAATCTATTCACAATCAGCGAGGATAAAAATGGAGTTGTTATAAATAAGGAGATATTTAATAAATAAGATGATAAGCGCAGTCGTTCTTACTAGGAATGAGGAGAATAGTATCATTGATTGCTTAGAATCAATGGGCTGGTGCGATGAGATAATTGTTGTTGATGATTTTTCTCAAGATAGAACAATTGAGATTATAGGTGGGCTAAGGAATAAAAAAATTTCTGTTTTTAAACGTGCTTTAAATAAAGATTATTCAAAACAGCGAAATTTTGGCTTGTCGAAAACAAGCTATGAATGGATATTATTTGTTGATGCAGACGAAAGAGTTTCACCGTTTCTTAGGGATGAAATATTAAAAGCAACAAGTACGAGAAGTAAATATGACGGTTATCTGATAAGAAGAAGGGATATTTTGTGGGGTAAAGAATTAAGATACGGTGAATTAGGAGATGTTAAGCTTTTAAGGTTGGCAAAGAAAGGTAAGGGGGAGTGGAGCGGTCGCGTACATGAAGAGTGGGAAATAAGAGGAGCAGTTGGGCAACTTAATTCTTCCTTGATTCATTATCCTCACCAAACTATTACGGAGTTTCTAAGAGAGATAAATTTTTATACGGATATAAGGGCAAAAGAATTATTCGATAATGGGACAAGGGTTTCATGGTTGTCAATACTGTTATACCCAAAAGCTAAATTCATCCTAAATTATTTTTTAAGATTAGGTTTTTTAGACGGCATACAGGGATTAATAGTGGTCATTTTTATGAGTTTTCACTCTTTTTTAGTTAGGAGTAAGCTGTGGAAACTGCGGCAAGGAAGATAACTATTTATATTATGTTTACGATTGCCGTTTTGATAGGAATCTACTCATATTTTATTTTCGTTTTGGGCTTACTGGGACTTTTGTATAGAGAAAACGTTATTATTTTTTCCTTACTGTATATTGCAGTTATAGTTTTAGCCTACAGGAAAAAAATAATCAATGTTCTTAAATTAATTCGTATCGAAAAAACTCCCAACATAAATTTTAGTTTTGTATTAATTACGTTAATTGTTTCCCTCGCATTGGTAAATTTAATTGGAGTTCTTGGTCCGGAGCTTGGTTTCGATGCGTTATGGTATCACTTAACGCTTCCTAAAATTTATCTAAATACACACATGATTACACATATTCCGGGCGGGTTATTATATTACTCCGATATGCCAAAGCTTACGGAGATGCTCTATGTCGGAGCATTATCTTTTGGGAGCGAAACATTAGCAAAATTAGTTCATTTTGCGTTTGGAATACTTTCCGCTATTGCGTTGTATAAACTCTCAAGAAATCTTTTTAGTAAAACATATTCTTTTCTAGCGGTTCTAATTTTTTATAGTAATTTGGTGGTAGCGTGGCAGTCAACAACTGCCTATATTGATCTTGCTAGAACCTTTTTTGAAATAATGGCGCTTTGGGGATTTGTTAATTGGTGGAAAAAAGGAGAGAGAAAGTGGCTCATAGAGTCTGCTGTAATGCTGGGACTTTCTATTTCAGTTAAACTTCTTGCCGTAGAATCATTGCCTATATTCTTAATTTTAATAGGGCTATGCACGTATACATATAAAAAATCCATAAAATATTTTTTGATAAATATATCTAGCTATTGGTTTATGGCTCTTTTGATTCCACTGCCATGGTTTATTTTTTCATTTATCCATACGGGAAATCCTATTTACCCATTTTTTTCTGCTGTTTATAATGTAGGATTAAACCTTCGATTTATAAACCCGTTTATCCATAGATCCGATTCCATTTCTGTTGTTTATATTCTAATTCCAGCTTTTCTTCCGTTTGTTTTTAGAAAATTAAAGCGTGAAATTAAGATTATTTTCCTATATTCATTTTTAGGATTTATTGTTTGGTATCTGACCCCAAAAACTGACGGCGGAAGATTTATGCTTCCCTATCTGCCGGCATTTTCTTTGCTTTTGGTTTCAATGCTGGTTTTTCTAAAGAACAATTTATTTAAAAAAATCATTATTTGTTTTATTGTTCTAACCTCAATTGTTTCCATCATTTACAGAGGAGCTGCTGATTATAAATATTTACCTGTAATTTTAAGTAAAGAATCAAAGAGCGATTTTTTAGCCAAACATCTTAATTTTTCGTACGGAGATTTTTACGATACTGACGGATATTTTGCAAAAAATATAACACGAAACAATAAAGTTCTCCTATATGGATTTCACAATCTATATTACGTAGATTTCCCATTTATAGATTCGTCATGGGTTAAAAAGGGAGATACTTTCGATTATATCGCAGTTCAAAATTCAATAATTCCCAAAAGATTTTCGTATTGGAATCTTGTATACTACAACAAGAAAACTAACGTAAAACTTTATTCTTTAGGAGGGCAAAAATGGGTTTATTAAAAACATTTTTCATTATATTTATTCTTTTTTTGTTTCCAATGGGGGAGATCGCCAGATATCAGTTTGGTAACGGTATATCTATAACTGCTATTGACGCAGGAGCAATACTGCTTATTCTTATTTGGTTAATCTCAAACATTATACGAGGAAAAAGAAAACTAATTTTTAAATCTTCTTTGACCAATCCAATTCTTCTGTTTGTTGCAATATGCATATTGTCTTTGATTGTAAATCTATCGAATCTCAAAAGCTCAGAACTTTTCGTATCCAGCCTTTATCTTATAAGGTGGATTATGTACGCACTTATTTACTTCGTGGTTTCGGGATTTGACAAAAAATTTAAGGCAAAAATACCTATTCTTATGGTTATTTCGGGCTTACTCATTTTGGGGGGCGGTTATATTCAATACTTTTTTTATCCCAGCCTTCGCAATTTATATTATCTTGGGTGGGATGAACATTTGTATAGGATGTTTTCCGTATTCTTGGATCCAAATTTTGCCGGTGCATTTTTTGTCCTTTTATTATTCCTTATGTTTGGCTTAATTGTTTATTGTATGAAAAGTAGAAAATTAATTTGTACCATAGCGTTATTGTTGCTGGCTGGCTTTACGGCTATAGGAATCTTTTTAACTTATTCAAGAAGCGCATTCGTTATGTTTTTTGCGGGAATATTTATATTCCTCGTTTTAACAAACAAGAAAAAAGTGATGATTCCCGTTCTTGCTATCTGTCTAATTGTATTTGCCATTTCTTCAAAAAATTTCAATATAGAAAATACAAATCTCCTAAGAACTGCTTCTGGCGTGGCAAGATTAGATTCGGCAAATAAGGCAGTTACTGTAATTAGAGATCATCCGTTGTTTGGCGTTGGATTTAATGCTTATAGATACGCACAGATACGATACGGATTCGTTGGAGATAAGGAATTAATGGTAAGTCACGCTGCTGCAGGAACGGATAATAGCTTTTTATTCGTATTGGCAACCACAGGATTGGTTGGTTTTACAGCCTACGCTTATCTTTGGTATAGAATATCAAGCAATCTATATGCACTTTTTAAACAAAATATAGGTTTAGACAAAATAATACCTTTAGTTTTATTTTCTTCTTACGTAGGTATTTCTCTAGCAAGCTTTTTTATAAATGCTTTATTTTACCCTTTCATTATAGTTTGGATATGGATATTGTTGGGGTACTGCGAAAAGACTAGGGGTTAAGGATTGTAGATGACTTTTAAGTCTATCTCTTTTTTGTTCCCTGCTTGATCGGTTGCCACAATTTTAATAGGATTTTCTCCGTTCTTAAGGGGTAAGCTGTAAGAGAAATTGTTACTTTCATCAACTATTACCCAGAGATCATTAACTGTAACTTTTACATCACTGTCGGTCTTTCCTTTTACCTGCGTAGCATTTTGGTCTTTGGAAAATACTTGTCCGTCGGATGGGGAGTCTACAGTAAGAGAAGGAATAGCGCTTTTGAAAACAACGGTTTGCGTTTCGGAAAAACCACTAGTTTTGTCATCAAGAACTGCGTTTGTTTTGATTGCATTGTTTCCCGGAATTAAAGACTCGGCAAAAGTAAAACTTCCGTCTGATTTTGCCTGTATTTTATCTATTAAAGAGTTATTTATATATAAATTTATAATTTGATTAGGCGAAGAATTTCCGGAAATTATTATATTTGCGCTATTTGTTGCGGATAATAGTGGATTTATAATCGGAGGTGAAATAAATTGAATTGAATTGTTTTGCGTAGGTTCCTGAGACGATTTGGATCCAGATAAGAATAATGTTAGGTTAACCATAAGCGGAAGTCCGAATTTAATGACAATAAACATTACGATTGCTATTCCAGCCAAACTTAAAAACAAGTTTCTTCGAATTCTTGTTTCTTTTAGGTTTGACAATCTAGATCTGTTTCTGTTCATTCTTGCCATAATCACAGATAGAATATGCAGAGCCGAAGGAGGGAGTCGAACCCTCGACTTACTCTTTACGAAAGAGTTACTCTACCAACTGAGTTACTTCGGCATTTTATCATTATTATTGTATGAAATTGTGCGGTAAAGAGCAACCTTTTCTAACTTTTCTTCTTCGATTCTAAATATTTTTTACCGTGCCCAACAGAAGTATTTATGGGAATTTGCTTTTTACATAGAATACAGTCGTTTTCTTCATACGCTACAACAGGCAGAGTTCCAAGGGATTTAAATTTTACAGTTAAGAATTTTTCGTTAACTTCTTTTGGATTTCTATTTACCATAACTCCAACTCCAACAACTTTGCCCCCTGCTTTTCTTACGCTGTCGATAACTTTTTTGACAGATCCTCCTGTTGTAGTCAAATCTTCTATCACGAGAACTTTTTTCCCCTTAATCAATTTGTCGTAACCCCTTGTAAATATTTGATTTTTGTCTATTGTCTTTTCCGTATAAACGCTCAGAATTTCTTTTTTCTTTAGTTTGGAAAGATGGTACGATGTCCATTGAGAGAGAATAATGCCTCCTAAGGCGGGGGCAGCCACGACATCTATTTGAAGATTTTTGAATTTTTCGGCAAAGAGTTTCCCAACCATTGAAGCTTCTTTTGTATGAATATATATTGCGTCTTTGTTTATGTAAATCGGGGAATGTTTTCCTGATGTTAAGACAAAGTGATCGTTGTCAATTAGAGCTTTAGTTTTTTTGAGAATGCTAAAGATATTTCTTTTCATCTATATTTATTTATATTGTTTCTTAATTGCAATGCGGCTGTTCTCGGGTTTTCTGAAAAGATTATCCCACGAGAGGAATTTATTATCAAGCCCGATTTGTTTTTCGTAAGACCTGCTTCTAAAGTTTTTTCCAGGCTTCCTCCCTGAACCCCAATTCCCGGAATTAAGAAGAACATATCTTTTGCAAGAGCACGCACTTTTTTTAATTGTTGCGGCCACGTTGCTCCTACGACCATCAGGCAATTCCCGTAGGTTTTGTTCCAAACAACTACTTTTTTAGCAACCTCTATATAAAGAGGAGTTTTATTTATTTTCAAATCTTGAAAATCCGAGGCCCCAGGATTTGATGTTCGGCAAAGGATAATAATGCCTTTATTTTTATAATTCAAGAATGGTTCAATAGCATCAAAACCCAGATAGGGATTAACGGTTATGGCATCAAAACTGAAGTAATCAAAAAGAGATTTAGCGTATTGTTGGGACGTGGATCCGATATCCGCTCTTTTAGCGTCACAAATAATAGGGATGTATGGGTATTTTTTGTTAATATATTCAACTGTCCTTTTTAAGCTTTTGAGTCCCTCAATTCCTTTCGCTTCATAATATGCAATTTGGGGTTTATATGCACAAACTAAGTCCGATGTTTGATCAATTATAAATTTATTGAACTCAAATACAGGATCGTTTTTCTTTAAAAAGGTTTTTGGAAGTTTTTCTAAATCGCTGTCTAAACCGACACACAGAAGAGAATTGTTTTTCCTTATCGCTTTTTCAAGTTTTTGTATAAAATTCATTTTTCCTCCTTCCAAATCTCATAAGCCAGATACGGGTTCCACATTGCTCCTGTTGCGGATTGTACCAGATCTGCTCCTGCTTTTCGATAATCAAGAAAATCCCCCGGTGTCATAACTCCGCCTATTCCTACAATTTCATATTTATATTTATTTTCTTTCTTTATTTTTTTTAGTTTTTTGACCATTTCAATTCCCGCCCATTTAATAGCACTGCCGCAAACTCCGCTTTTTAGTCTATTTTTCCCAGGCAATGCTTGATTGCCGTTTTTGTCGACAATTTCGACCTGCAGAGTGTTTATCGCAGCTATTGCGTTGGCATATTTATCGGCAATTCTGGCAATTTCTCCTAGATCCTTTTTGTTTTTGTAATATCCTACTTTAAGAATTAGCGGGGTGTTGCCAATAGCTTTTCTTATTGCCTTGCATACCTTTTCGGTAACGCTTAAGTTATAACAGACAAGTCCTTCGTTTCCGATGTTTGGACAGGAAAGATTTGCCTCGATTACTCTTGCTCCTGTTTCTTTCGCAAGTTTTGCCGCAAGAACGAAATCATTTATAAATTCTTCTTGGGTTTGGTTTGGTTTTACCGTGCCCATAAAACTTAATATTAATAGCTGTCCGTTTCTTTCATATTTCATTGCTTTTCGTACATCTTTTTGCCAAATAGCGGGTTTTTTCGACGGAACACCAAAAGAATTAGTGATTGTTAATTGTTTTCCGTTTGTCTCATCCTGCGTAATAAGTCTTGGTGTTTTAAGAGGGAACAGTTTTTTCGGTGCTTTTACATATGTTACATTTGGATAAGGATGGCAAGGAAAAGAATCGCTTCTTACGGTTTTGTATGTTGAAACTGAAAAACCGAAATCAAAAGCTGCTTTTATAAATTTACTATTTAATAATGGACCTGCGGGAATTCCAAAGGGAATATTGATAGGGAATCCCAGAAAAGAATATTTAGTTTTTGTTTTGGAAATTAACGGCTTCTTTAGCTGATTGATTTTAATTGGCCCAAGTTTGTAATTATCTTCATAGGCTTTGTGGATATCATATAAAAGCGAATGCATACTACGATAGTCTTTTTCTATACTTGGTGGCGACTCTTAATTCCAGAATGGCTTTTCTAAGTTCTGCTTCTGCCACCTTAAAGTCTTT
The DNA here is from genome assembly GCA_038061125.1 of Patescibacteria group bacterium. GTDB lineage: Bacteria > Patescibacteriota > Microgenomatia > Levybacterales > UBA12049 > JAUSEW01. The sequence continues at coordinate 29,344 of JBBTZX010000049.1, forward strand.
TTCCGTGGCTTTTTCTTTCATTAAGCGTTCTGCTCTTTCCTGTGCTTCTTTAGCTTTGGCTACTTCAATGTCACCGGCTTTTATAGCATAATCTGCCAAAATAGTTATTCCGTTTTTATTTACGTCTAGAAAGCCTCCGGTTATCGCAATTGATTCTGTTTTCTCACCACGCTTTATGATTAATTCCCCGGGAATAATTTGCGAGAGTAAATTTACATGATGGGGAAGTACTGCAATTTCGCCATTAACAGTAGGGATGATAATTTCATCAACCTCGTCTTTGTAAACGACTTTTTCCGGTGTAATTATCTCAAGATGAAGACTCATTATTCTTTACTTTTGACTACGGCTTCTTCAATAACTCCCACCATATAGAATGCTTGTTCAGGCAGTTTATCATGTTTTCCCTCCAAAATTTCCTTAAACCCCCTTACAGTATCTTCAACTTTGACATATTTTCCTTTTTGTCCGGTAAACACTTCTGCCACAAACATCGGCTGGCTTAAGAACTTTTGAATTTTACGCGCTCGTGACACAGCCAATTTATCTTCTGTTGATAACTCGTCGATGCCCAAAATTGCAATTATATCTTGAAGCTCTCTGTATCTTTGTAAAATTTTCTGAACTCCTCTTGCGACATCGTAATGATCTTTTCCGACCACATTTACGTCAAGTATTCTAGACGTCGAACCTAAAGGATCAACAGCAGGATATATTCCTTGCTCTGCGATTGATCGTTCAAGAGTTATCGTTGCATCTAAGTGTGAAAAAATAGTAACAGGAGCAGGATCGGTATAGTCATCCGCAGGAACATAAACTGCCTGAACTGAAGTTATTGATCCTTGTTTGGTGGATGTAATTCTCTCTTGTAATTCGCCCATTTCGGAAGCAAGTGTAGGTTGATATCCAACTGCTGATGGCATTCTGCCTAAGAGTGCAGATACTTCGGATCCTGCTTGAGCAAAGCGGAACACGTTGTCTATAAACAATAATACATCTTCATGTTTCTTGTCTCTGAAATACTCGGCCATTGTTAGCGCTGTTAAGGCAATTCTTAGTCTATTTGCAGGGGGTTCGTTCATCTGCCCAAAAACCATAACTGTTTTATCCAAAACGCCTGCTTCTTTCATCTCCAGCCAGAGATCATTTCCCTCTCTTGTTCTTTCTCCGACTCCTGCGAAAACCGAGTGACCCTTATGTTCCATAGCGATGTTACGTATTAATTCCTTAACCACAACTGTTTTTCCCACTCCTGCTCCGCCAAAAACAGCAACTTTTCCGCCTTTAGTAAATGGCGCTATAAGATCTATAACCTTAAGACCTGTTTCTAATATCTGCGGTTTTGTCGATTGCTCTGTCAATAAAGGAGGATTATGGTGTATGGCTTCCATAAAAACATTCTTTTCTTTGGTATCAAAACTTGCTCCATCTATCGATTCACCTAGGACATTAAAAATTCTGCCTAATGTTTTATTGCCAACTGGAACTTTTATAGGGGAGAGAGTTCTTATTACCTTCATTCCTCTGCTTAAGCCATCAGTAGTACCTAAGGCAAGTGTTTTCGCCTCGTTATTTCCAATTAAAAACGCAACCTCCAGAATTAATTTTTTCCCATCTTTCAATTTGACGTATAAAGCTTCATGCACGAGAGGCGAACTGTTTTGAAAAAATACGTCTACAATAGGACCCGAAACTCTTATGATAATGCCCTCGTTTTTATTGTTCATAATTTATAGCCAGAGAAGCGCTTCCAATATCCAGTATTTCATTTGTGATTTTTTCTTGTCTTTGTTTATTGTATTCTAGCTGTAAATCGCCAGCTATTTCAAGCGCGTTATCTGTTGCGTTTTGCATAGCAATCATTCTTGCTGCCTGTTCCGAAACGTAGCTTTCAAGCAGATGTTGATAAATTGACATTTCAAGATAGTGTTTTAGAAGAGATGGAAGTAAATATGAGGAGTTTGGCTCAAACAGAGTAAAATCACTTTTTTGCGGTAAGGTATTGTCATTTGGCAATTCAATGGGGAGAAGGGTTGTGATGGTGGGTGCTTGCGCAAATATGCTCGAGAACACAGTAGAAAGTATTTTAACATTCTTAACATTTTTGCTAAGAAAATAGTCGTTTACCAGAGCAGCAATCGGATATATAAAATCAAATGACGGTAGTCTTGTCCCGAACGGGAATGATGCAGATATGTCTTTGCCTAGAGAAGCTACTAAGGATTCTACCTTTTTCCCTACAGTTATATATTTAATATCTTTTTCCTGGGAATCAAACTGCAATAATTCACGCGCAAGATTGGAAACGAGTCCTCCGCATAAACCTTTGTCGGGAGCCAGAACGATAAGAAGCGTAGATTTCGCCACCGGGTCGGTTCTCATATAATCGTGCACGTTATCGCCCTCTAATTTAGCGGAAAGAGTTTTGGATAAAAGAGTAAGTTTTTCAACGTATGGCTTAGACGATAAAGCTGCGTCTTGAGCCTTTTTTAGCTTAGAAGCGGCGATCATCTGCATTACGTGAGTAGTTTTGGAAACATTTTTAGCAGAATTTATTCTTCTTTTTAAAGATAAAATATTGGCCATATTTTTTACGCGTTAAAAGTTTTTTTAAAGTCCGTGATCGATCTTTGTATTTCTTTAATGGTTAGTTCTGATGGTTTTTGTCCTGTTGAAAGCAATTCTATTATTTTTGGATAGCTTCTTTTTACGAAATCATGATATTCTGTTTCAAATTTTTCGAAAAGTTCAAGCTTTATGTCGTCCAGATATCCATTTGCAACTGCAAAAATGCTTAATATTTCTAAACTTTCTTCAAGAGGATGGAATTGTGGCTGTTTCAGAATTTCGATTGT
>JBBTZX010000050.1:0-3540 GCA_038061125.1 Patescibacteria group bacterium
TCCAGCATGAAATCTCTAGAAAAATATTTACAAAAATTCAGTCACTTCATCATAACTTTAAACAAGTTTCAGGATCAAACGTTTCCGCAGGATTTGATGTGGAGCTTTTGTATTTGGCAGAAAAAATGGGATACAGTATTAAAGAAGTTCCGGTTAATTGGCTATATGTGGAAACACGCAGAGTCAGCCCAATAAAAGATTCCATAGAGGGATTTATGGATTTGATAAAAATAAAAATAAACGATATCAAAGGAGCTTATTCATAGTGTCAAATATCAAGCTATCCAGTATTGGATATTTGATTGTAATTATCGGATTATTTCTTTATTCTTTTACCCAAGTAGATCTTAGCTTAACATTATCGCGTTGGTCTGTTTGGCAGGTTATCCAAAAATATTTTCAACATATAGGGTACTTTCAGCGGCCTCTTTCAGCCTTTATTTATGTTGCTATAATTTTACTGCTTTATATTTTCTATTTTTTCTTTCTGACAAAGGCTTATTCTCATAAAATTAGCAAAAGGCAAATCTGGTTTCTGATTACTTCAGTAAGTATTATTTTGGCTTTTTCCTACAATGCATTTTCCTATGACTTATTTAACTATATTTTTGATGCAAAGATTATTACCTATTACCATCAAAGTCCATACATACATAAAGCGCTTGATTATCTCGGTGATCCGATGCTTTCGTTTATGCACTGGACGCACAGAGCCTATCCTTACGGACCAATATGGTTACTCCTTACGGTTCCTTTATCTTTTTTAGGCTTTAAGATTTTTCTTTTGACTTTTTTCTTGTTCAAATTCCTTATGGCGATAAGCTTTATAGGGACAGTATTTTTCATTGGTAAAATCCTCAAAAAAATATCGCCGCAATATGAACTTTTTGGGGTTGTATTTTTTGCATTTAATCCTTTGGTGATTATAGAAAGTTTGGTATCTGCTCATAACGATATCGTAATGATGTTCCTAGCAATGCTGTCCATATATCTATTTATGAGCAATAAGTATGCTCGTTCACTTTTGTTACTCGTATTGTCTATTGGAATTAAATTTGCAACCGCACTGATTATTCCGGTTTTAGTGTTTTGGTATTTGTTTCGTAAGCATAGTTGGGAAAAAATTATATTTTTAATAATTGCAGTTATGATTGCTGCCATCGTTGCAGTCTCGTTAAGAACAAACTTTCAGCCATGGTATCTTTTATACGCGTTACCATTCGCCGCGCTTGTGGCAAGAAAATATTTTATTCTAATTCCATCCGTAGTTATTACATTTTTTTCATTGCTGCAATATGCTCCTTTTATCTATCTTGGGGATTGGAATCCGCCTGTCCCTACGATACTTTCGTATCTTGCTAACGGTTCAATACTTGCGTCTTTGTTTCTTATTATAGTTTGGTCTGCAAAGCGTCTCTTAGTTAGAAAAGTCTAGAAATGGTAGAATAAAATATATGGCGGATTTTATAAAGAGAAATAAATTTACAATTCTTATTTTTATTATCCTTACAGTTCTATTCTTCGCGTCACGTTTGTATAACATCTTGTCCTTGCCGATTTTTACAGACGAGGCAATATATATCCGTTGGGCTCAAATTGCAAAGCAGGATGCAAGCTGGAGGTTTATTTCCCTAACAGACGGTAAGCAACCGATGTTTATCTGGCTAATGATGATTTCCTTGCGTTTTATTCAAGATCCTTTATTGGCAGGAAGAGCTGTATCTGTTGGAGCAGGATTTATGACTTTAATAGGGATGTATTTTTTAGGAAGGGAGATATTCAAAAGCAATAAAATTGGCTTGATCTCAAGCGCATTATATGTAATTTTCCCAATGGCTTTAGTTTACGACAGGATTGCCTTGTATGACAGTTTGGTTGGAACATTCGCTATTTGGGCATTATATTTAATTGTACTTCTGGCTCGGAAAGTTCGAATGGATATTGCCCTAATTCTTGGAATGATAATTGGGGGAGGTGTTTTGACCAAGACAAGCGGATTTTTCAGCATATATCTTTTACCAGTTTCTCTAATTTTATTCAATTGGAGAGAAAAGGAGACGAGAAGTAGATTGGTAAAATGGATTGGTTTGTCTATTGTTGCGGTTGTAATTACGTATGGATTTTATTCAATTCTTAGGCTTTCTCCTTTTTTCCATATAATCACTGAAAAAAACGCAATTTTCGTTTATCCCTTGAAAGACTGGTTACAGCATCCGCTGGAATTTTTTATTCTGAATTGCCGAGCTTTTTGGGATTGGACAAATCTTTATCTAACTTGGCCGCTTTTAATTCTCGTAGCTTTATCCTTTTTTGTTGCAAAAAACTTTACGAAAGAAAAGATAGCTCTCTTTCTATGGTTCATTGTCCCAGTCGTAGCACTTGGACTTTTTGGAAGAACTCTATATCCTCGTTTTATTTTCTTTATGATACTTCCCCTGCTTCCCTTAATTGCATTTTCTTTGGTAAATATCTATGCGAAGCTTAGGACGTCTTACTTATTTGTTGTCTTTATTTTCTTAGTCTTTATATTAGCTTTTAAAAACGATTATCTAATTTTAACTGATTTTGCCAAGTCAAATATTCCCGATTCCGATATAGAGCAATATTTAACCCGATGGCCTGCCGGCGGAGGCATAAAAAAATCGATTGAATTCTTTGAAAAAGAAGCAAAAAAGGGAAAGATATATATTGCGACGGAAGGTACATTTGGACTGTTGCCTTATGCGTATGAAATTTACCTGATTAACAATCCTAATATTAGAATTGAAGGATACTGGCCAATGGAAGATACTATTCCGGCAAAAGTTATTAAGGAAAGCAAAGAAATTCCTACTTATTTTGTTTTTTACCAGCCTTGTTCTTCTTGTATAGAGATAGGAACAGCCCCAGTTACTTGGAATTTAAAGCCAGTTTTGCAAATGAGAAGCGGCGTAAATAATTTTACGAGTATTTATAGGATAAAATAAGATGAGAAGAACAATTTTTGTTATTCTCGCTTTCATAGTCGTATCCTTAATCTTCTTCTACCCCATTTTTAAAGGCAAAATTCCCTTTCCCGGTGATCTTCTTATGGGTGAGTATGCTCCATACAATTCCTACAATTTTTTGGGATATGCTCCCGGTGGATATCCCAACAAAGGACAAGATTTTGATGTTTTGAGACTTTTATTTCCTGAAAAAGAATTTTCCATTCGTATGTTCAAAAATTTTGAACTGCCATTTTGGAATCCTTATAACTTTTCTGGAAATCCCCATCTTGCCAGTTTACAATCCGGATCATTTTATCCTTTGAATATACTGTTCATTTTTCTTCCGTATGTTCTCGCATGGACGCTATTTATTATGTTGCAACCAATTTTGACTGGAATATTTAGTTATTTATTTACAAGAGAGCTCAAGTTTAGTATAAGAAGCTCGTTTTTTTCCGCTATAGTGTTTGCATTTTCTTCCTATTCTATCGTATGGATGGAATACGGCAATATAGGGCACACCATAGTATGGATGCCTTTTGCGATGTGGGTTGTGCTCAAAAATCTTCAA
>JBBTZX010000051.1:0-11500 GCA_038061125.1 Patescibacteria group bacterium
CGGCATTTATAGCTTGATTAACGAGTTCTTCCTGGCTGAAATTTGAAAACATAATGACTGGGATTTTTTGAGTTTGCGGATCTTCTTTCAGCTTTTTCAAAATGTCATTTCCCGATCCGTCCGGAAGTACTTGGTCGAGAATAATAAGATCTATTTTCTCTTCCTTTGCCTTTTTAATTCCCTCATCTCCCGTTGCCGCATAAACAGTTTCCAAGCCGTTTTGTTTGAATGCGGTTAAGAATATGGTGCTTAAAGTTTGGTCGTCATCAATAAGAAGTATTTTGGGCATAATTTCACGCTAGCAGTTTAAACATTTCTTGTCAATAGCGAAATAAAATGCTAGACTGAAAAAACTATGTTGGCAAAGGAAGAAATCTTAATTTCGCTGAAAAAGGCTTTGGAGGAAATGGACATAAAAGATGTAAAAATTAGCCTTGACCATCCCAAAATTGAGGCGCACGGCGATTATTCAACTAATGTTGCGATGGCGATATTTGCGAATAAAGAATTAAGAATTAAGAATCAAGAATGGAAAAATCCGCTGGAACTTGCCCGGAAGATTGTAAATAAATGCATAATTCATAATTCACAATTCATAATTCATTTTGAAAGGGTTGAGGCAGTGAAACCCGGGTTTATCAATTTTTGGCTGTCAAAAGACTATTTAATTAAAAAATTGCAGGAGGCGATTGATGAAGGAATAAATTTTGGCAAACAATCCAAATCAACAGTAAAAGCAGTAGTGGAATACTCATCTCCAAATATAGCAAAACCATTCACAGTAGGTCATTTACGGTCAACAATTATTGGGGATGCGATTGCAAATTTGCTTGAAGCAATAGGGTGGACTGTTTATCGGGATAATCATTTGGGGGATTGGGGGACGCAGTTTGGTAAGCAAATTTACGCAATAAAAACTTGGGGAAACGAAGAGGGAATTGATAAGTCGAAAAATCCTGTAAAAGAATTAGTTGATTTGTATGTAAAATTTTACAAAGAAGAGGAAAAAAATCCTAGTTTGGAGGAAGAAGGAAGGAAATGGTTTAAGAAGCTTGAGGATGGCGACAGCGAGGCAAAGAGATTGTGGAAAAAATGCATTGTTTGGTCGCTTAGGGAATTTAAAAAAATTTACGAGGAGCTTGGAGTTAAATTTACCGAAAACAATGGCGAAGGATACGGAGAATCATTTTTCGAAGATAAAATGGAGATTGTTATAAACGAACTTGAGAAAAAACGTTTATTAAAAGAGAGTGAGGGAGCCAAATTGGTGTTTTTCCCCAATGATAAATACCCGCCGTTAATGATTATGAAGCAAGACGGAGCAACCCTTTATGCCACTCGTGATTTGGCAACAGATAAATTTAGGCTGGAAAAATATGGCAAAGATGTTGTGGTAATAAATGAAGTAGGAGTGGAACAATCTTTGTATTTTAAACAGCTTTTTGAAGTAGAAAAAATGCTCGGGTGGTATAAAGAAGGACAAAGAATTCATATCAAGCATGGACATTATCGTTTTAAAGATGAAAAAATGTCAACGAGAAAAGGAAACACTATTTGGCTGGAAGATGTTTTGGAGGAAGCGGAAAAAAGAGCAGTTGATTTAGCTAAAGATAAAAATTCGTTGGTAGCAAAAGAAGTTGGAATTGGAGCAATTAAGTGGAATGATCTTAAGAAAAATTCAGAGCAGGATATTGTTTTTGATTGGGATGAAATTTTGAATATGCAGGGGAATTCGGGTCCATATCTGCAGTACACTTTTGCTCGCACGCAAAGCGTGCTCGCAAAAACTGGAATTAAGAATCATGAATTAAGAATCATGAATGGTTTGGAGCCGGAAGAAATATCGTTATTGAGAGTAATCATAAGGTTTTCGGAGATAGTGGAAGAGGCGGCGGGGAATTTCGCTCCAAATATTTTATGCAATTATCTTTTTGACCTGGCGCAAAAATTTAATCTTTTCTATGAAAAACACCAGATTTTGCAAAACAAAATTCAAGAACAGAGGGATTTCCGCCTTGCTTTAACTCAAGCGGTTGGAATAGTTATCAAAAACGGTTTAAATCTCCTGGGAATCACCTCGCCGGAGAAGATGTAGCTGGCTTTGGTGGTTTGTTGTATCGAATTTCAAAGTGGCCGCACACGATTTTTATGGTAGATTCTATACTAGCGTTTTTACCGCTTTTCAATAACATAGGTAAATAGATATCTTCTATTTCTCTCTCCAAGCGAGATTTGAGTTTAATTTGGTTAGTTACCATAGCTGCTTCTTGTAGTCTCTTTCTCAAAAAATCTATAAAGAATTTTTCCAATTTGTGAGTAAAATCTTCTTGTTTGTCAAATTCTATGATATCTCGAAGGGACATACAATATGGCCATCTCGCTATAAGATTTCCAGTTAGGAATTTAAAAAGATCTGTTTCGAATCCTTCCAAGTTTTGCTCTGTCTTTAAGTGTCTAAGAATGATAGTTGTACATTCTAATTCTAGATTTTCTTTGGCACTTGCAATAGCTTTTTCTCGTACTTCCTGTGCTTCTTTAGTAGGCGGTTGCCTAGATAACGCGCCAGGAAGAACGTCTGTTCTTAGCAAATCATTCCAGGCTCCCCCCTGCCGCTCTTTGGGTGGCGTAGAGCGGTTATGTTTAGAATCAGGGATTCGTACAAGTTCGTATTCAGGTTTTTGACCTCTGATTAAGTCCGGGCGACGTGTATGATTTACAATTATCCAGCCACATCTCTGTAAGATCGCTCTTGCCGTGTGTAGTGGGCTGCGAGCCCTAGATCTTGCCTCTTCAGGAGGCAGGTCTGGATATAAAGTAGCCAGATCGGATATTGTAACTTTTTTCCCTTCGTTCTTTCTATCAATGAATAATTTAATTAATTTACGCAGAAGATCCGTAAGCTTGTTCAATCTTTGACCGTCCGGTAAGGCGATTGGTCCTTTGGGAAGAGATACGTACGGATCAACTCTAGGCAGAAGCGTATTAATCAATATAACTAGGTCTTGCTCGCGGAAGCTATAAGTCATTTTTCCCTCAACTCTTACTTTGTCTGCTTTTACGGCTTTGCTGTCTACAATGTTTTTAATAAGAGGGGAAATCAAGTACGAGTCTGTTAACCCCTTCGCTGATCTTACCATCAACAAAACGTCGCTGGTTGTATAAAACGGTTTTCTGGCAATACTAATTTCTTCGCCATCAATCTTAAGAGTTAAGTTTTGATGATCGATATCTGTCTCTCCGCTAGGCGCTACTACGCTAACTCTTCGAACGGACAATAATCTACCGGATCCTTTTTCAAATCGCGATGATGTTGGCTTGAGTGTTTCAACAGCCATATCCAAAATAAATATTAGGTTGTTATTATAGGACAAAATTACATTGAGTGCAAGCACAAAGAGTTTATTTAGGTTTGGCAAAATATCATATAAATGGTAGAATAGCTTACAGTATGAATTTTAAACGGAGGATTTTAGCAAACGGACTGCGGATAATTACAATTCCAATGCCGTCTTTTGAAAGCGTTACGGTTTTGGTGATGGTTGGCGCAGGAAGCCGTTATGAAGTAAGAGATAACAACGGAATTTCTCACTTTTTGGAACATATGGCGTTTAAGGGAACGAAAAAACGGCCAACTGCTATGGACATTACAAGTTTAATTGACGGAATGGGCGGAGAATGCAATGCGTTTACCTGTAAAGAGGCAACCGGATTTTACATCAAATCAGCCGCAGACAAAATAGAGCTATCCCTAGATGTTTTATCCGATATGCTTTTAAATTCCACACTTGACCCAAAAGAAATAGAGAAAGAAAAAGGAGTAATTTCGGAAGAACTGAATCTTTATGAGGATACGCCCAGCAGGAAAATAGGCGATATTTACGAAAGGCTTTTGTATGGGGATACGCCAATGGGATGGGATGTTGGAGGAGAAAAAGATGTGATTAAAAAAATCCAAAGGGAAGATTTTGCTAAATATATGGGGAGTTTATACAGCGCAGATAATATAACCGTAGTTGTGGCCGGGGGAATTAATTCTAATGAAGCGGAAAAACTTATCGGCAAATACTTCAACGTAATGCGAAAGTTTGATACGTTACGATATAAAAAGGTAGTGGAAAACCAAAAAAAACCCGAGGTTTTTATTAAACAGAAAAAGACAGAGCAAGTGCATATCGCCTTGGGTTTTCGAACTGTTCCGTTAGAGCATCCGGACAGGTATGTTTTGGACGTTCTGGCTGCAATTTTGGGCGGAGGAATGAGCAGCAGGCTTTTTCATGAAGTTCGAGAAAAGAGGGGACTGGCTTATTATGTCAGAACCAACTCCGATCAATATCAAGATGTCGGGAGTCTGGTTTCTTTTGCAGGAGTTGACCCAAAAAGAGCAGAAGAAGCGATTTCGGTGATTCTTGGAGAACATATTAAAATCGCAGATCGCAAATCGCAGATCGCAAAAGAAGAATTGACGAAGGCGAAGGAATATATAAAAGGACATTTGGTTTTGGAGCTGGAAGACAGCAGGTCTGTGGCAGGATTTTATGCTTCCCAAGAGCTTTTGGAGAAAAAGATTAAGAGTCCGGATGATTTTATCGAAAAGATAGATAAAGTAACAGCAGAAGAAGTTTATGGAGCCGCAAAGAAATATTTTGTAAAGGCAGGGTTGAATCTGGCAGTTATCGGCAACTTCCCTTCGTCGCTTTGCTCCTCAGGGCAAGTCCCCTCTGGACAAAGATTTAAGAAACTGCTACGATTATAAATAACTGCTAACAACTAACAGCTAACTTATAACAAAACTAATGTTAGCAGTCAGAAGTTATTAGTTAGAAGTTAAATTATGGAACGAAGTGTTGTTTTGGTAAAACCTGATGGAGTTCAAAGAGGTCTGATCGGTGAAGTAATCAATAGGTTTGAACGAAAAGGATTAAAACTTATTGGTATCAAAATGCTTTCCTTATCCGATGCAATTTTGGATGAATGGTATGCGCATCACAAAGATAAGCCATTCTTCGGAGGTTTAAAATCCTATATGAAATCATATCCGGTCGTGGCAATGCTTTGGGAAGGCAAAGATGTTGTCGCAACTATCAGAAAAATGATTGGTATTACCAAAGCAAGAGATGCGGAGCCTGGAACAATCCGCGGCGACTTCGCCATGAGCCAGCAGTATAATCTTGTTCATGCTTCGGAAAATACTGGAATTGCCAAAAAAGAAGAGATGTTAGTTTTTAATAAAGACGAAATCTTTAATTGGGACAAAAAAGACTTGCAAGATGTCTACCTCAAGGACGAAATAGGCGATGCTTAAAGCCAAAAATTACTATCCCAAACAGTATCAAAGAGATAAAATCCGATACGAGACAGTATTGACAAATTGCTTTAAGAATAAAAATTTGCACCAAAATAAGCCCAAGAGCAAAAATTGCCCCTAAAACAATTATTATAAAAAGCAGTCTAAATATAAAATCTCGTTTTGTCTCAATAAAGATTAAAGAAAGAGCTATAACAGCCAGATAATAAGCGCTTCCGATAAGAGAAATTGGAATATTGGCAAAACTTGCAAACCTGCTTGTCAGAATTATTTCGCAGCCTTGGGCAATGGAGCAGGGAGGGATAGCGTTTTTGTAATGGAGAATACTTAAGTAGGCTGCGTCTATAAACCCCAAGAATGAAAGGGCAAGCACAAGAATTAGGATGGTATTATTTGATTTGGTTTTGGACGAGCTTTTTAAATTCATCATAGCTATTTGGGTTTTGAATTTGCTTTCCATTTAGGAAAAATGTAGGAGTGGAATTAACTCCGATGCCTATAGCTTGATTAAGCTCGTCATTGACAAACTTTTTGGTTGTATCGCTATTGATATCTTTTTTAAATTTATCAACGTCTAGGCTAATTTTTGTGGCATAATTTACAAAAATATCCATTGCATTTCCTTCCGCAGCCCAAGATTTTTGATTCTCGTAAATCATATCGTGCATCTGCCAAAACTTGCCTTGTAAATTGGCTGCGAAACCAGCTTGAGAAGAAAGAAGAGCATTTTGGTGAATGTTCGTTAAAGGGAAAAACCGATAAACGAAATAAATGTCTTTAGGGAATTCCGAAAGGAGCTGTTTTACCAAAGGATGATATGCTGCGCAAGCCGGGCATTGGAAATCTGCATATTCAACAAGTGTAACTTTGGCATCTTTTGGTCCGGTTACGATATCATCTTTGGAAACTGGAGGCAAATTGCTAATACTTGAAGCAGGCGAAGAAGAGTTAACAAGGGAGATAAGTCCCCAAATGCTCGCCGTAATTATAACTACAACCCCAACCCAAATGACTATCTTTCCTAACTGCATATTAAGTATTCTGACATAAATCTTGGAAAAAATAAAGAGCAGAAAATGTTAAAGAGACGGCATTTGAGGGAATTTCAGGATTTATATCAAGGGTTTCTTAGAAATTTTTCCCAGAGGTGGTTTTTTCATTTCGATATGACCTCCGAGTTCCCTCGTTCCTCTTGCTGCGTCCGCAATCGCCTGCTGTTCTGAAAGTTTGCGTCTTCCAACCTCTTTTTGCGCAGCTTGAATTCCAAGTCTTAGTCTAGTTTCTTTTTGAGCAGCTAACTTTTGTGTAGCTAACGGAAGAGGACTAAGATCTTTCTGTTCTGACATATGTTTTTACTTAAATTCTAAAATAATTTTATATTATTTTTATAGTTAAAGTCAAGTCGTGTCGGGGCAACTGGATTTGAACCAGTGACCTCTCGGTCCCGAACCGAGCGCGCTACCGCTGCGCTATGCCCCGTTGTTTTAATTCTTTTAATAATGCATCATGACTTCTTTTAAATTTTTTCTCCATCTCAGCCGCTTTTTTAATATCGTCATACTCAATGACATATTTAATTATAAATGGCAATCTGTGTTTAGTTGATTTTACGGATCCATTGTTATGTTGGGCTAATCGTTTATCTACATTTATAGTAGAGCCTATATACTGCCTATTATCTTTAAGACTTTTTAAAACGTAAACAAAGCTTTTCATAAATCGTCCTGCCAGGCAGAGCCTGAAGGCTTGCCTTCTAGGCGGCGCCCGAACCGTGCGCGCTACCAACTGCGCTAATCCCCGATTTACTTTTGTGCCCCCAGGAGGAATTGAACCCCCATCGTACCCTTAGGACGGGTCTGCTCTATCCGTTGAGCTATAGAGGCAATAGGATAAGCTTTATTTGTATTTTATCACATTTACTTTAGTCCTACGGTGTAGAGATTTGGGGTGATGTTGGGGTTTCCGAAATTAGTCAGTATAACCAGCCTTGATCCATCTGGCCAGGGAAAGACATATTTATCAATAAAAGGTCCGGCATAAATAGTGGTTTTATTGTCGCCATCATATTCAATAATGTTTATTTGTTGGTTAGCTACAAAAATGAGATGTTTTGAATCTGGAAACCAGCTTAAACCAAGCATTTCATCACTAATTTTATAATTTTTGTCTTCACTTATGTCGTATACATAAACAGAGTCTTTTTTTATTTCCCTTTGGTCAGGAGTAGCATCAGTACCCAATAGGGGAGGTGTTATAACTAAAGGCAGAATTGCGGATTGGGAGGCGGTGTAAAGAATTTTAGTTTCATCCGGAGACCAAGATAATATTTGAAAATTTTGGGAAATAAGTTGTTTAAGTTTTGGTTTTAAGCCGTAAATACGAGACATTTCCTTGTCCTCTTTTTGTTTCTGCCAAGAGGAGTTAATGTTGATAAGGGTTTCAGTTACGTCTTGGGGATTTTGGTTAAATCCGGAAGCTTCAAGTAAATAGGTAGTTTGAGATTGCTCGGCAGATATTGTCGCCAGAATTTCTTTTCCGTCCGGCGACCAGGAAAGACTGGCTTGAGAAAAATTGCCGATGGTATTATCTGCAATTTGAGTTGAAGCGCTTTGGAGAGTCAAGATTGGTCTTGTGCTTATGTCCAATACGTAAACCCCGCTTTTTTTAAGAGACTGATTGTTAACAGTAAAAGCAATTTGAGTACGTGAAGGATCCATTACGGGATTTCCTACGCCGCTATCCGTTATGCTTTCCAGCTTAGGTGTCGTCGTAAAAAGCAAAGCATCTATTTTGTCTACAACCTCTTTTTGGACTTTGATTGTTTTTTCCCAGGAAGAATAGCCGTCTTTTGTAATTCTGATTCTGTACTCTCCGGGCGCAAGATTTATTGTATTATCAGTTGCTGTAGTCAAATGGTCATTTATCAATATGGATGCTCCGTCCGGCTGGCTTTTTGCCACAAGTAAGCCCGTTCCGGAGAAGTCCAGTTTGCCTTTGCCTATGTTTAAGCGATATCCTGTACCGTAAAGGATAGCAGCAGTAGTTCCGATAGCCAGAAATAGAAAAACCGCAATATAAGTTACAAGCTGTTTTGACATCGTTACTTATTATACATTTTTCAAATAGCCTATTGCAAGATAAAAAAACTGGGGATATAATCAATTTGCTCAAGCTAAAAATTTAAGTGATAGGTTAAAGGAGTAGTCTGATATGTTTTCAAAAAGAATTGGAATTGATCTTGGCACTGCCAATACGGTAGTTTATCTTGCCGGTCAGGGAATAGTTCTTAACGAACCTACGGTTGTTGCTGTAACAGCAGATGACAATCGGGTGATTGCGGTAGGTAAGGAAGCAAAGGAAATGTTAGGCAGAACTCCGGGCAACATAATAGCTTTAAGGCCTCTTAGAGACGGGGTTATTGCAGACTATACCGTGACAGAAGCAATGCTTTCCTATTTTATGGATAAGGCTTGCGGTAAATCCAGATTTTTCAAACCGGAAGTGATGGTATGTATTCCTTCCGGAGTGACGCAGGTTGAGAGACGAGCTGTTCTTGACGCGACCATGGCGGCAGGAGCAAAAATAGCTTATCTTATCGAGGAACCGTTGGCGGCTGCAATAGGAGCCAAAATCCCGATAGCTCAAGCTGCAGGTCATATGATTGTGGATATTGGCGGAGGATCTACGGAAGCAGCTGTTATCTCTCTTGGAGGAGTGGTGGTTCATCATTCGGTTCGGGTAGGGGGAAATAAAATTGATGAAGCAATCGCAAACTATACCAAAAAGAAATTCAATCTTCTGATCGGAGAGAGAACAGCGGAGCAGATAAAAATTGCTATAGCAAACGCACTCATAGAGGAAGGAAGTTCTGCTTCGCAAGATCAAAGGAAAATGGAGATTAGAGGACGAGATAATATAACAGGTTTACCAAGAACAATTGAGCTGACAGAGGTTCAGATAAACGAGGCAATTTACCCTACGCTTCTAAACATTATCTCGGCGGTAAAAGGCGTTTTGGAGCAAACTCCGCCGGAACTAGCTTCAGATATAATAGACAAAGGCGTTGTGATGAGTGGCGGAACGTCTCTTCTTAAGAATCTGGATAAACTTATGACCAAGCTTACCGGCGTTCCTTGCCATGTTGCGGAAGATGCGATTCTTTGTGTTGCTCGAGGGACAGGCGTTGCGTTGGAAAATATAGAATTATACAAAAGGAGTATCAGCAGACAGTAAAACATTTATCCTATAGCTTTATCATTAACTTTTTGATTTTCACGAATAATGATAAGATACAAGAACTTTTCACAGGAATATAGATTTATAGTATTTATCTTTTAAAGACAAATAAATTGAGTTATTTTATTGCCTTACAGGTATAAATTTTAAGAATAGATTTTGAGTATATTAAATATTCAAAAAGAATAAAAAAAGGACATTGCAAATAATAATATTAAGCTTATAATAAAAATCATATGTTAAGGAAGAAAAATATATTAAATGTCGGAATAACGGATGCTTCTAAAGATGAAATCCTAGAGTATATTATAAAAGGCCTAACGAAAGATGGCAAAAAGTACTTTATCGTGACGCCAAATCCGGAAATTTTGGTAATGGCGAGTAAAAACATTGATTATCAAAAAGTCTTAAATAAGGCAGAAATAGCCTTGGCAGATGGTATTGGAGTAATGATTGCAGGTCAGATTTTAGGTAAACAGCTAAAAGAGAGAATAACCGGAGTTGATCTGCTGGAAAGTCTATGTTTACGTGTTGCGGAAAAGCCTATAACAGTGGGCTTTTTAGGGGGTAAGCCCGGAGTAGCAGAGAGGACTGCCGAGTGCTTGGGCATTAAATACCCATCGTTGAAAATTGCTTTTGCGGCTTCAGAGTGGTCCATGAATGGATTTGAAACTGCCAAGAAGATTGAATCAAGGATCAAGAATCAAGAATTACGGAAAGAAAACGACCATGATTCATTATTCATGATTCATAATTCGATAGACATTCTCTTCGTTGCTTTCGGCGCGCCGAAGCAGGAATTATGGATGAATGAAAATTTAGACAAAATTCCTGTCAAAGTCGCAATAGGAGTCGGCGGATCTTTTGACTACATAAGCGGAGAAGTGTTTCGTGCGCCATTGCTTATTAGATTGATAGGGTTTGAATGGTTGTTTAGGCTTATGGTTCAACCATGGCGCATCAAACGCCAACTCACCCTTTTGGAATTTATTTGGTTAGTTTTGAAAGAAAAATTTTTGTCCCCACAAAACGCTAGTTGATTTATCTTCTTCTATGGTATAATTGTCTTTAATGAAAATTTTGTACCTCCAGACATTTCCGTTTTGGGGATCGGGTAGTGGAACATATGCTAGGCACTTGGCTTCCGAAATAGGTAAAAATCATAAGGTGGCAATTCTTGCTCCGGACACAAGACAAATTGAGCGGGTAAAACTTTACACAGTAAATCTGCCTTTTCCCGTTGCTTTTACGGGTCATCCCGAATGGCCAAACTGCAAGCTTTATACGGATTTGACCAATCAGGAATTATGGCAGGTACAAAAAGCATTTTTCGAAGCCACAATAAATGCCGTTGAAGATTTTAAGCCGGATATTATTCATGTCCACCATGCATTTCCTTTGACTTGGGCAGCCTCTTTTGTAAAAGATACTTACAAAATAAATTTTATAACCACCATTCATGGTTCTGAATTACCCACTCTTGAGAAAGACAAACGATACTGGCGGCAAACGTATGATGCAATGTTTCGTACTAAGCGTGTAGTGCCTAACAGCGGATGGACAAAGGAGTGGTTTTTAAGAATATTCAAAGGATATTTTCACGAAAAATGCCGTACTATTCCGGGCGGAGTGAATATAGATAAATTTGTCTATACCGAGAGCGGCGCAAAGAAAGTAGATGAAAAACTTCAATTACATGGAAAACCTGTTGTTGTTTTTGCAGGAAAACTTACGAAATATAAAGGGGTGGATTATCTTATTGCTGCGGCTCGTAAAATACACGGAGAAGTAGTAATTCTTGGTGATGGTCCTGAACGGGAAAAATTAGAGCAAAAAGCCAAGGAATTGAATTTAACTAATGTACATTTCGTTGGACATTTGGGAGCCGGAATAGCAAAATTAGTACCTTACTATAGCAGAGCGGACGTATTTGTTGCGCCAAGCGTTTGGGATGAGCCT
>JBBTZX010000052.1:0-4211 GCA_038061125.1 Patescibacteria group bacterium
TATTAACGTACCGTGAGTAATAAATTTCTTATTAAGCTTGAGATTCCAAGAAGCAAATTGCAAAATCCGGTATAGAGTTCCCGATTCGCCGACATCAATCGATTCGCCTGTCTCCCAAGTTTCAATAACCCCTTTTAAAGCCAAAAGGTCTCCGCCGAGATCTTTTTGATTTTCCAGAAAGGTTTTTAAATAAGCTTTTCTGTTTTTATCTCCAGAGAAAAGATCTAAAATTCCCATTCTTATAATCCACGATTTATCCAAAGGAATATAATCTTTGACCCATCTAGGCTTTTCTTGCAATTGCCTTATTTCTTCTATTTTGTTTGTCATACGCCTGAATTATACACCCTATAGTCAATTTTGGCGAATTTACCCTGCACTCACCTATTGACATAGTTAATAGTTTAGTGTAAACTATAAACTATTAATATGATTACCGATACAAGAAATAGGATATTGGAATATATCCGTATACACAAACAGGCACGAGCGCATGATCTTATTCAGGCCTTTGGAATAAGTCAGGTAGCGGTGCATAAACAGCTCAAGAATCTTCTTAATAAAGACGAGGTCTCAAGAGTAGGCAAGCCTCCCTTGGTGTTTTATGTTCCAAAAGAGAAAAAGGAGGCTACGTTAGACAACGTATCGGATCATATCAAAAAGATAATTGATAAAAATTATTTATATATATCTCCTATTGGTGCGCTTCTTTATGGGCTTGAAGGATTTGCTACTTGGGCGAAAGCCATTAACGAAGAAAAACGTCTTCAGAAACTTGCGAATGAATATGTAAATGCTTTAGACAATGTTAAAAAGTATTTTAAAACTAACGGATGGATTGATGCAACAGGGAAACTAAAAAACACCTTTAAAGAAATTTATGCTGATAGACTTTTGTATGCAGATTTCTATAGCCTGCCTAAGTTTGGAAAAACTAAGCTAGGCCAACTTGTCTTATATGCTAAACAGTCGCAAAACAGAGAGCTTATTAATCAAATATCTACCCTAGTTAAACCTTTAATTGAAAAGATTATTGAAGAGTTCTCAATTACTGCAGTAGCGTTTATTCCTCCAACAGTACCAAGATCGCTACAGTTTATGAATGAGCTTAAGAGTACCCTAAGTCTAAAACTACCTAATATCGAACTTGCTAAAGTAACTGCAGGGGAAGTTGTGGTTGCTCAAAAAACATTGTCACGACTTGAAGAAAGAATAATAAATGCTAGAAATACCATCTTTACAAAAAACAATAAGGGTGTCTATCACAATGTGCTGCTTATTGATGATGCAACCGGGTCTGGATCCACTTTTAATGAAACTGCTAAGAAGCTTAGAGGCATAACTGGGGGCAAAAACAAAATCGTCGCCTTTGCAATTGTCGGAAGTTTTAAGGGATTTGATGTAATCAAAGAAGTATGAAAATATTAAATAAACGGGCGTTTTTTGATTATGAAATTTCCGACAAGTTTGAAGCCGGAATTAGACTTCTTGGTCCTGAAGTAAAAGCCGTGCGGCTTGGCCATGCGGATTTAACCGGAAGCTTCGTCAAGATTATTGGCAGTGAAGCCTATCTTATCAACGCCAAAATCTTTCCCTACCAATATGCTGTAAATCTTGAGGATTATGATGAAAGAAGATCAAGAAAACTTCTTTTGCACAAAAAAGAAATTATCTCTTTGAAATCCAAAATCGAAGGTTCCAATCTTAATATCGTCCCTATATCTTTATACACAACAAAAAGTTTCATAAAACTGGAACTGGGTCTGGGCAAAGGGAAGAAAAAATACGATAAAAAAGAAGCGATAAAAAGAAAAGATATCCAAAGAGAAGTAGAACAGGAGTTAAGTGAAAATTAACCTCTTCTCAATGCCTCTGCTCGATGTTGATGAACATTAAATAATGTATTTAGTGCTTCTGTCCTTTGCGCTATTGCTTCTGGGGTTAAGGGTCCCTTGGACATTAGCCACTCTACTTTTGTTTCTCCAGAAGATGGTTTTCCTGCATCAGTTCTTGTCTCTATTCCTCCACTCATGTTTTAAATTTACTACAAGGAAAAAATATTCGCTTGACGAGATTTGGACAAAATAAAGACAAAGTTTAAGTTCCTTGACTTTTGGGATATTTTAGGAGTATAATACTTCTACTTGGGGATGCATCGCATCGACAAGAAGGCACCTTAAAAAACTGCAAGCCGACAATGATTGAAAGTCGTAAAACCAATTAGATATAAATGCTAGAGATTTATTCTCCAGCGGTAGACAATTTGCATACGCGCAAGCGTACGTAAACTAGTACCTGTTTATGAAATCTTTTCTCAATGGGATTTTATAAGCATTAATACAGTTGAGAAATTGGTAAGGAAAATGGTTTGGTCCTTATTGAATTTATAAACCTTGACTTTACTTATGGATGTTTGTTTTCAAAGAGTAAAGTGATCAAAAAAACAACAAACCAAGCTTGTAGAAGTTTTTTAAATTCTTTCTTGCACTCCGGGTCACTCTCGGACATCTCCACACTACCCCGCTTTACGGCGGGGTTTTTCGTGATTTTTCAATCTCTTGCTAGGGCAAGACCATAAACTGCTTTTGCTCGGCTTTTTTTAAGCATTTTTGCTGCTTCATTGAGAGTTGCGCCGGTGGTAAAAATGTCATCAACCAAAAATATGGTTGCATTTTTTAACATTTCTTTTTTGTCTTTTTCTACCTCAAATGCTCCCTTAATATTTTCTTTTCTGATTTTTTGAGTCAGGCCTGCCAAAGAAAGCGTTTTTTTCACTCTTCTAAGAAGATTAAAAGTTGGAAATCCAAGCTTTTTTGCAAGAGCAGTTGCCAATATTTCCGCTTGATTATATCCCCTGCTTCTTAATTTGGAAGAATGCAAAGGAATGGGAACCAGAATTAAAGACTTGCTGTTTTTGCACGCCTTATAAAATTCTTCTTTCTGAATAAGATTCTCGTAAAATAGACCAACCAGTACATTTTTCAAATCTGAAAGAAAAGGATTATATTTAAAATTATAAATAAGCTTTTTCGCAGCTCCTTTATAGGCAATGGCAGAGAAAACTCCGTTTATCGTGTACTTGCCAAAACACCCAGGGTGAGTTAAACCGTTAATTGCACTCCTATTGCAGACAACGCATATTTCTTCCGTGTCAAAAGAAATAAAAATTAGGCAGTTGGCGCAAAGATAACTTCCTAATTTTTTGCAATTAACGCAGTATTTCGGAAAAATAAAATCCAGAATACCCATTACTCTTAATCTAGCAGAACATACCGTCTGATGGTATAATTGTTTGGTTGGAGGAGTCGCATAGCCTGGTCAATTGCGGGGGTTTGCTAAATCCCTGAGCCGTAAGGCTCACGCAGGTTCGAATCCTGTCTCCTCCGCCTTCGCTCCGCCGAAGCTCTAAAGAGCGAAGGCGAGCTTCGTCAAAGCTTCGGCGTGATGAAATCCGCTAAAAGACGAGCGAAGATGAGTAAAATTATGTATTACATTTACAGCTTGAAATGCAAGGATGGTTACTATATTGGTTGTACTGATGATCTTAAAAGTAGAGTAAAAAGACATCAAAAAGGCAGTGTGCCAGCAACAGCGAATCGTCTACCCGCAGAATTAGATTTCTATTTCGCAGTTGAAGATAAATATAGAGCTTTTGAATTTGAAAAATACTTAAAGTCTGGATCTGGTCGTGCTTTCATCAAAAAACATTTTTAATAATGGCAAAAATTGCCAAGGGTTTGGGTGTTAGCCTCGATGATTTAATGAAATAGATATGCAAAATATTAAATTTGAGTTAACAGAACCAGGAAAACAGTTTTCCAACAAGGAATTATTGGAAGACCTTAAACGTGTTGCTGAAAAAATTGGTCAACCCAGTGTTTCTATTAGAAAGTATTTTACTCATGGTAGTTATTCACCGCAAACACTTAAAAAAAGGTTTGGTTCATGGAAAAATGCTATCAAAGAAGCTGGACTTGAAGAATCAAAAAGAGCGTGGGGTGGATGGTTGGAAGAAACAGCGATCCCCGAAAAAAGTCTTTTGGAAGATTTGAAGAGGGTTTCTAAATTACTTGATAAACAATCAATAACTCTTGAAGATTATTCCAAGCATGGCAAATTCAGCACTTCCGCTGTTTCAAAGAGATGGGGTGGTTGGAATCAGGCCAAGAAAAAAGCTGGTCTTTCAATAGGTCGTGTCTATAACTCTACCG
>JBBTZX010000053.1:0-3935 GCA_038061125.1 Patescibacteria group bacterium
CTCCGGAAAAACGCGAGGAAAGTCTTTTTTCAATTTTTTTTATTTCAAAAGGAGGTCTGTCTGAAGAAAGAACCACTTGAGCTCCTCCATCAACAAGAATATTAAAAGTGTGGAAAAGTTCCTCCTGTACCTTCTCTTTTCCTGCGAAAAACTGAACGTCATCAATTATGAGAAGGTCAATGTTTCTGAATTTTTTCTTCATTCTCGCCGTATCATTTGTTCTAATTGCCTCAACTATTTCATTCGTAAATTCCTCACTCGTGATGTAGATAATTTTTTTATTCGGATTTCTTTGGTAAAGGTCATTGGCAATTGCCTGCATAAGATGTGTTTTTCCCACCCCAACCGGGCCGTAGATAAAAAGAGGATTGTAAGATCCTCCCATTTTTTTAGCTACAGTTGTTGCGCTAACGAATGCCAGTTGATTGCTAGGAGATACAGCCATAGTTTGGAATGTATATTCAGGCCTAACACGGGGCAAATGTCCAACTATAATTTCTTTTTTGCCTGCTTTTTCAATATTTTCAAAAAGAGGAGCATCATACTTACGGTTTACGTTTTGATCAATGACCTTTGGGATAAAAACAATTTTTGTATCAGCGCCGGTATGTTTATCAACAGTTTTTTTTAAAACAGTGTAAAAACGTTTTTGGATAAGATCAATGATCATTGTTGAAGATGCGGCGATGGTGGCTACTCCGTTCTCAAAAGATAACAATCCGGTTGTTTTAAAAAGGGTTAAAAAATTGGCTCTTGATACTTCTGTTTCTATGTCCCCTAAAACTTTTTTCCACAATTTGCTGTTTTCTTCGTTCATAAAGCATTAATAAAAGGTAAGAAGGAGTGTAACTATGTGGATAACTTTTTGTCAAGAGGAGGAAGTGGATACAACCATATCTCTTTTGCCTCTTTAAACGAAATTGAAATTCTGTTATACTTTTATTTGAATATGGGAAAGTTTATCAAGCTTAAAAAAGTAAAACGGAAAAGAAAGCATGGATTTTTAAGCAGGATGCAGGAGCACGGCGGAAGAAAAGTTCTTTCGAGAAGAAGAGAAAAAGGGAGAACTCGGCTAGCTGTTTAAATGCTTAAGAAAAAATATAGACTTCCCGGAACTGTAAATTTAAGAAGTACTAATCTGCTCCGCTTGCCGTTTTTTTTGATAAAAATCAACAAAAACAAACTCTTGATTAACAGGATGGGAATTGTTGCGTCATTAAAGGTTTCGAAAAAAGCAGTTGACAGAAACAGGGCTAAACGGCTAATAAGATCTATCATTGAAGAGCTTTGGGATAAAATAATTCCCGGATATGATATACTCTTCATACTAAAAAAAGAAGTTGTGGGTAAAAAAAGAAAAGAACTCTATTTGCCTATAAAAAATATATTGGAAAAAGAAGGATTAATTAAATGAAGCAATTTTTACTTTTATTAATTTTAATTTATCAAAAAATACTTTCAGTAGCTTTAAAAAATATTCTTGGAGTCAGTAGGTTTTGCAGATTTTTACCTACATGTTCTCAGTATGCGAAAGAATCTATCCTAAAATACGGAGCTTTAAAAGGGGGATATTTTTCTATAGTTAGGATTATCAGCTGCCGTTAGATACTATGACAGACCCATCATTTTTTAATGTTATTTTGGTTTGGCCGATATTAAATATCCTGGTTGGAGTTTATAAGCTTCTTTTGTATGTTCATATTCCATACGCCCTTGGGTTTTCTATAATTCTTTTAACTATAATAATTCGGTTTATACTCTACCCCTTGATATCAGCACAACTTAGAGCATCCAAAAAGATGCAGGAAGCCGCTCCCCACATCTCTAAACTTAAGGAAATTCATAAAGGTGATGCGAAAAGACTTCAAGCGGAAACAATGAGACTTTATAAAGAAAGAGGAATAAATCCCCTTGCAGGATGCTTACCCGTAATTGTTCAGCTTCCAATTATCTGGGCATTGTATTATGTGCTCCAGCAGATAGTAGACTTAAAGCAAAATATGGTTGTTTCCCAAATTAATAAAATAGTTTACTTTGACTGGCTAAGGTTAACTGACGGATGGGACAGTTCTTTCTTTGGTCTTCCTCTGGGCGCATCGCCATCCAGTCTTTTTGCTAAAGTAGGGCCATTGGTAATACTCGTTCCGGTTCTGACTGGATTTTTCCAATTCCTTTTATCCAAAATGCTTGTGAACCCACAGCCTCAAGCAAAACCTCAAGAAAAAGAAAAGCAGAAGAAGGATGATTTTGGAAGCGCTTTTCAGGCGCAATCAATGTACATATTTCCAATAATGATTGGGTTTTTCTCGTATACTTTTTCAATAGGGCTATCTTTATACTGGAATACTTTTACGATTTTTGGTATTATTCAGCAGTACAAAATTCTAGGGCTTGGCGGTTTGGCATCTTGGAAAAATAAAATATTTAGCCCAAATAAGATACAAAAATAATGACAGCAAAAGAGAAAAAAATCATAAAGTCTACCTTAAAAGAAATTCTTGAACTTCTAGAAGTTAAGAGCGAATTTGAAATAGAAGAAAAAGACGATGTAATAGATATAAAATTAACTACGGAAGAAAGCGGCATTATAATTGGATACCATGGTGATACTCTGGATGCATTGCAATTAATATTATCTTTAGCTGTTGCTAAAAAGCTGGATAAGTTTCTGCGCATATCAATAGATGTTGGAGATTACAAAAAAAACAGAGAAGATTGGCTAAAGAATTTGGCGTTGGAGACTAAAGATAGAGTGCTTACGGAAGGAAAAGAAATAGTCTTACCGCAGCTTAAATCTTGGGAGCGCCGGATTATTCATTTATTGCTTCAGAATGATGACAAAGTCATCTCGCAATCTCAAGGAGAAGGCAGGGACAGGGTTCTTGTTGTCAGCCCAAAACCTTGAGAGATTAATTTTTTATCTTTTAATCCTGTTTTTGCCCACACAATTAGGTAAGCATTTTTGGCCTGATTTTTCGATAATTTCCGGAATACGCGTAGATTATCTCTCCCCCACCCTATACTTCACCGATATTTTAATATTATTGTTATTTATTAAATTTTTCAGCCATAGGCTGATCGGCCTTTGGTCGATAATTTTTAATTTTAAATTAGTTGTTTTTGCAGCATTTCTATTGATTGGCATTTTTCTGTCCAAGAGCCCCTTGTCTGGAGCTTATGGTTTATTAAAGTTTTTGGAATTTTTATTCCTCGGATTCTACATTGCAGGTGATTTTCAAAAATTCGGACTGAAAAATACTATGCTGCTATTTTCAATAGGAGTTATTTTTGAATCTTTATTGGCAATTGTTCAATATTTTCAGCAGTCGTCATTGGGAAGCATATTTTATTTTTTTGGAGAAAGAACATTTAATTTATTAACTCCAGGAATAGCAAACGCATCTCTAAATGGATCTTTAGTTCTGCGTCCATACGGTACATTTTCCCACCCCAATGTGCTTGCTGGCTACCTCACAATTGCTATGGCAATTGTAATATTAAATATCAAAAATAAAATATCAAAAATAAGAAAGATCTTTTATTATTTAACGATAATGATAGGAACGTTTGCGCTTTTTTTAACCTTAAGTCGCGTTGCGATCCTTTTGTGGTTAGTAGTTTTTGGTTTATGGTTAATAGCCAGCGGTATCAAAAAAATAAAACTTAAAGCTTCTATTTTCTACATTCTATTTCCCATCTTCTCATTATTGTTGGTAGGTTTTGTATTTAATGACGCCTGCAAAATAGGCAGCTTTTGTTTTATTGATAATTCTTTTCTCAAGGGCGTCTAAGGTAATTCGTAGGCAATTTTTAAGAAAATTTTTTCTTCTCTCGCGAGCAAGTTTGCTATACCAAGCAAGATTCTCTTCATCGTCAAGGGTAATGGCTAAGTGGTAGGCTACGTCTTCTTTATTCTCCGGAAAATCATCAACCCC
>JBBTZX010000054.1:0-2382 GCA_038061125.1 Patescibacteria group bacterium
GAGGAAACCTTAGCCTTTGAAGAAGAATTTGCAAATTATGTTGGAACTAAATTTGCCGTCGCTTTGAATAGCTGCACGGCAGGACTTTTCTTAAGCCTTAAAGCTCTAGGCATTGGCGTAGGAGATGAAGTAATTGTTCCTTCTCTTACGTTCGCAGCTACGGTTAATGTGGTAGTGCATGCAGGAGCAACTCCTGTTTTTGCTGATATCAATAGGAATGATTTTACGTTAGATCCAAAGAGCGTTCAAAAGAAAATTACAAAAAAAACTAAAGCAATTATGCCTGTTCATTATGCGGGAAGGAAAGCTTTTGTAGATTACGACTTGCCTGTAGTTGAAGATAGCGCTCATCTTATTCCAAAAAGCGAGGCTTCAAAAAATCTAACGGCTTATTCATTCTATGCGACAAAAAATATGACAACTGGAGAAGGCGGTATGATAACAACAAACGATGAGAAGTTAGTTGTTTGGCTTAGAAAAGCCAGACTGCACGGTATGTCTAAAGATGCATGGAAAAGATACGATAACCAAAGTAAGTGGAGATATGATATAGAATTTCCTGGTTATAAATTCAATACCACCGATTTAAATTCCTCTCTTGGGAGAGTGCAGCTTAGAAGGCTTCCAGTTCTGCAAAAAAAAAGAACAGAATTGGTTCATTTCTACAACAAGCTTTTGGGATTAAACAATACGGGAAATCATCTTTATCCCATTCTTGTTGAGAATAGAGATGAGTTCATTGAATATATGGCAAACCATGGTGTTCAGTGCTCCGTGCATTTCATCCCTGTTCATGCGATGACCGCATACAAAAACTATAAGGCAAGTTTACCCAATACGGAATATATAGGAGATCGAGTCGTAACTCTTCCCCTCCATCCTCTTTTGTCTCAAAAAGATATAGAATATGTTTCTAAATTGGTGATTAAATTTACAAAAAGATCAGAGTTTAAAAATAAGGCTTGATCGAGCTTACGGGAGATCTTATTGTTTTATCCGATATTCCTCTATTGTTTCAAGATTTCTTTGTGAAAAATAAATAATGTTCGCAAAGGCTTGTTTATTTTTTTCAGGAACTCTTTTAATTAAAGATGCAAGCACCTCCTGGTGTTTTAACGCAGCTGTTTTTAATTTTTTAAAAAAGTTGGCATCTGGTTTTTGACGAAATCTGTATAACTCTTGAGTTAACAAGGTATAGTTGTTTTCTGCTTTTAAAGATGTTTGTAGAGCAAGATCAATTTTATTTTTATCAATAAGCATCGCTGTTGCTAGTATTCCTTTATCTGCTTGGAGTAGGTAAAATGCGATTTTTTTATTAGGATCAGATATGAGGGATGCAACTATCTTTTCTCTAACGACCTTCAGTTTATATAAGGGATTATCTGGAAGCATGCCTGGATAAGCAAGGTCATATTTAATTATGGCGGATTGAGCTGATTCCTCTGCAAATGAAGCTTGCACAAGAGGGAAAATAAATAACGAAAATAATATTATAAAGATATACAATGCGCTTTTTTTAATTTGAGTATTATTAATAATAATTAATTATGAATCTAAGCAGTAATATTGTCAAGGTCCAAAAAATTGAAGATTATCGAAATAAAATGACCCTGATGATTTTGTCGCAATAACGTTTAGGGAAATGATAGCAAAGCTTGAACCATTTGGGGCAATTGAAGAAACAGATATTTTTTTCCACTTCGGGTCACCATAAATTCTTGGGGAAAGAGCAACTACATCGCCCGGTAAAATAATTTCGTTTTTTGGGTTTTTATAAAAATCTATTCTTAGAAAACCATCTCTCTCATTTGATTTAAGAATTTGGTTGGATTTTATCCAACCTGAAAATGTATATATTTTCCCTTCACTGACTGGGATTTTTTGAGAAACTATTCTAGGCGGGGTATAGGAGACATTTTCCCATTTGTACTCTAATGATCCATTTTCAATGCCTTCATTCTTGACATATAGCATCTCAACTTTCTTAGATGGAATTGAATAGGTCTGAAGATGCCAAAACTTCATGTCATTTATAGTTTCGAATGAAAAGTTTTTAATTAAGTTTTTAGATTTAGCTATAGGGGAAGGGAGCTTATAGAATAAGAGGTTGTCTTGAGCGCACATATCTGGCTTTGACAGTTCTTTTAGTAGCATTGCTCTTGTTTCGTATTCATATAAAGACAAAAAAACAAAATTATTTTTATAGATATCCGATGGGGGAATAAAAAAATCAGTGTCAAATCTATAAGCGTAATATCCCAATGCGTTACTTTTATTTATGAATGCGTAGTTAGAGCCTGTATTGCGTACCTCTTCAAGGGAAAAATTTTCAGTAGGCTTAATCTCGATCAGTTTATCAAAGTTTTTTGAAGGAAAAGCAAT
>JBBTZX010000055.1:0-1480 GCA_038061125.1 Patescibacteria group bacterium
AAAACAATGAAGAAATTAAAAAGAAGATTATGGAGGAAACGAGCGTTGGTAAAGAATTGTTGGAGTTATGGGAAAAATCTAATCTTAAACATTTGTCTTTAACATCTGTTGGGATTACAATCGGAGCTAGTTATTTTGAACAAATAACAGGCGAGAAAATAGACATTAGTATTTGGATAAATTAATATAAAAAAGAATTTACCGCCAAAGAGTAAGATTGTTATGAAAAAAGTCAGAGATGTTTTACATGAAGATTATCTTCGTTCTCTAATGTTTGGGCTTCAAGATGGGATAGTATCAACAACAGGAGTTGTCGTTGGTGTCTCAACCGGAATCAGCGATAAAGCAATCATAGTTCTGGTAGCTCTTGTTGCGGTAACTGTTGAAGCATCTTCTATGGCAGCCGGGCAATATTCGAGTGAAAAAGCTGTACATCAAATGGATAAAACCGGCAAACATACTGATAATCTTTATATCGGCGCTTTAATTATGTTTATTGCTTATTTAATGGGCGGCTCGTTTTCCATTATTCCAATCGTTGTTTTTGACCAGCCTGGAGCAAGAGTTTTTGCTATTGTTTCTGCCTTTTTTGGACTTTTTATTATTGGTTATATAAAAGGACATCTTGTCGAACATAAGCCTTTCAGAAGCGCAATTGAGTTGTTTATAATCGGCTCTGCTGCAACAGCTGTTGGAATAGTTGTTGGGTATTTGTTTAAAGTGTAATATTAAGCATGGAGAGGTCGCATAGTTGGTCTAGTGCGGATGTCTTGAAAACATCTGTGGGCGCAAGCCTACCGTGAGTTCGAATCTCACCCTCTCCGCACACGATTTTTTGGTATTGGATGAGTTAATATAGGAATATGTTACCTATTTTCAATCAATCGCTTTGGCGGGACGAAGCATTTTCAGCTCTGCTTTCTGAAAAAAATCCTTTACAAATAATTTCCCTTTCCATGCGCGACACCACTCCGCCTCTCCATTACCTATTGCTTCATTATTGGATGGTTATGTTTGGTACGTCTGAAGTCGCTTTGAGGGGATTATCATTTAGTTTCCATATCCTTACGGTTTTCGTTGTCTTTCTTATTGCTCGGCAGCTTATAAAATCAACTCTGGTGCAATCTCTTATCGTACTTGCAACGCTTTTAAACCCATTCCTTTTACAGTATGCCTTTGAAACTCGCGCATATAGTCTTCTTGCATTGCTTTCTGTTCTAGGAATATATTTCATCATCACCAAAAAATATGTACTTTCAAGTGTTGTTTTTGCTCTTGCCGTATTTACTCACAACTTTACTTTGTTTACTCTTATTGCTTTAGTTTTTTGGTTTTTCTATACCAACAAACAGAGATTAAAAGAAACAAAAACAGAAATTCTACAGCTATTTACTGCTCCAGTTATTGCCCTTTTGGTTTGGGGCAGTATTATCTGGCAGCAATGGACAAAAGTTGCTTCCGGATTTTGGATTAAACCGGC
>JBBTZX010000056.1:0-5549 GCA_038061125.1 Patescibacteria group bacterium
ATCCGTTACCCGCCAACAGCTACGCAGTTGCGGGCGGGAGGAAAGTCCAGACAGGCGTAAAGACGGGGATGGGGCGTAAGCTCCGACTAGCGATAGCTGGTATTTTAATCCTTTACTCACATGCGGGATTAAAAGCAGGTTCTGAATTAACAGGACTTGAGAGCAACAGAGACGAGTGAGAGTGAAACGGGTAATCCCACCTGCTGCAACTTTCGAACGATGCGTCCGCCAGTTGGCGGAGACCATCTTTACGGGAGCATCAAAGAAAGGCATCACTTAAAAAGTGGCGTATGTGACTAATTATCACAAACGAGATAGATTACGGACTATAGTCCTGAGAGAAATCGAAGGATTAGAAACAGAATCTGGCTTACTTCCTTCCTAGAGCATTTTTCCAATTATGGCATTATTTAAAATAAATGGCTCCATTGTCAAGAAAATAACAGCAAAAAATTTAGATTTAGAAAAAAATCTGCAAAGTCTTTTCGAAAATAATCTTGAGGAAATTCTAAACATTGTTTTTCTAGCTCACGAATATTCAACTGGTTGGGGTGGTAGAATGGATACCCTTGGCATAGATAGAAATGGATCTCCATGTATAATCGAATATAAGAAAAATCAAAACGACAACGTTATTACTCAAGGATTATCATATTTGCGTTGGCTTTTAGATCATAAAGCAGATTTTGAGATACTTTGCCGAAACAAGAAGTCTAATATAAGAGTTGATTGGGATTCGCCTCGTGTTATTTGTATATCTGAAAATTATAATAAATTTGATCTGGATACCGCTGACATTTTACCAATAAACATTGAACTTTTAAGATATAGAATCTATGAAGACAATATTTTATAATTAGAGCCAGAAAATTACCAAAAAGTCAGAATTTCAACTTTAGGAATTATGGCAAAATATAAACAGGAAAAGGAAAAAAATAAAATTTTACAGAAGAACTATTCAATTAATGATCATTTTGATAAAACAAGCAAAGAGATAAAATCGTTATTTTTCAAATTAAGAGAGAAGATAGTTACTATAGATGAAGACATAAAAGAAGAGCCGAAAAAAAGATATATAGCCTACAAATTAGCGACGAATTTTGTTGATGTGGTAATCAGAAGTAAAGATCTACAGATTTTTCTTAATGTTAAGAGCGGAAAACTTAATGATCCAAAAAATCTAGCTCGGGATCTCGCAAAACCAAGAATAATAGGACATTTAGGTAATGGTGATTATGAAATTAAAATAGGAAATGAAAAAGAACTAGATGCGATATTTGGACTTATTAAGCAAAGCTACGACTTGAATAAATAAGCTTCATATCAACAATATGATATTTTTAAACAAACCGCGTGATTAGGTTCAGTTCGATACGATCGAATCTATGACTAGATTTTTAAGCAAGATGAAGAAGGAATTCTATTATGAAACAGGTTATAAAAAATTGTAAAGATTTACCTCGCGAAAAAGAAATTGAATTAAGTTTATGGTTGGGTTTCCTGGAAGATTTAATAGATAATGCTTTTGTTCAAATACGCAGGTGGAAACGGTTTAAAAATGGCTGGGATTTGAATATGCTTATTGTGATTATTGCAAATATTGATGAAGCAAGAGAAAATTTAAAACAGTTTTTGTGTTTCGATAAGGAAATTTGGGAAGTTTTTCGAATATTCGAGAGAAAGTTTAGGAAAAATAAATTAAAATACTTAAGGAATGACATTATCCACCCTAAATTGCTTTTTAAATTACAAAATAAAAACGGTCAGCCATTTCTGAGAAGTCCAATTCTAAATATTGGTGGCTACAATGTTTCCAAAGATGAATATACGTTTGGATCTAATATAATTATTCTTTCTGAAACATTTGAAATCATAGAGACACTTTCGAAAAATATAAGAAGTATTCTAGAAACTAGACTTAGGAGTTTTTATGAAAATGGGATTTACGAAGGAATAATTCCATGGACTAAATTACATGGTTTTAATAAAAAGAAAATAATGAAAGATCGTATTGCTCTTAACTTCAGGCAATAAATAATATCAGATTTAAGATATAAGTAGTATAAATATCCTGATTTGAGGATGGTCATCAACAATACTGTTAGGAGAAGCTGAAAATCAGGCTCATCGCTTATTCCAACATTCTTAAGAACGTTACAATGAATATTGTATGTGATTGTATGTGGATGTATTTTTAGTTTAATGTTGTATGTCAAGTTGACATACACATAAATTTATGATATTATTCAAATAATATGTTTAATACCGTATCGGCGAGGCAAATTCAAAGGGAATATAAAAAGGTTTTGGAAGATGCGAATAAATCCAAAGAACCTATTGTTGTAATGTCAAATAACAAGCCACTGGGAGCGATTATTAGCCTTGATCTCCTAGAGAAGCTTCAGTTAGAAGCGGTACTCAACGAAGCGTTAAAAGAATATAAGACGGGTAAAACAGTTAGCATAGAAACAGATGAAGATTTAAAAAAGCATTTTAAAGAGATTGATGAGCTCGTTTAATATAAATGCAAATAAAATTAAGCGCAAGTTATTATCGAGCTTTGAAGGGTTTTGTAAAAAACAATAAAAGAAATGCTGAAAACATCAAAAAGGCTTTAAAGTTACTCAGGGAAAGTCCGCATCATCCCTCTCTAAATTTAGAAAAACTCAAGGGAAGTCAAATCTGGACGATTAGAATTGATAAGGGTAATAGAATTTTCTTTTTCCATGTTGACTCAAAAATAGCGCTTCTTATTGATATTGGAAAACATGATAAATATAGAAAATATTCGAATTGAGTTTGATTTAAACTTGGCAGAGGATTTTGTATTCGCAAGTTAGGCAAAGCATATTCTTACTGCATTTAAAATCGCTTTTCTCAATCTCAGTGATTTGTTTGATTAAGTCTTCTTCTAATATTTCCAGGTCTTCTTTTTTAAAACTCATTGTTTTCTTAGAATTTCCCGTTAGGAAATGAAGAGTCAGCGTAATATCTTTGGGATCTTGATTGAAAATGCCATCTTTCACTTTGGTTGCAGCCAAAGCGTACATTTTGAGTTGAAATTCATGTGTCTTTTCAGCTTTAGGATTATTCTCACCAGTTTTATAGTCAATAATTTCAATGCCAGTACCTTTTGGATCAATTCGATCCATCTTGCCAAAAACCTTCACTCCATTTTTGAGTATAAAATTAAAGCTCATCTCAAGCCCCAGGGGTTTTATTGGAGGATTGCATTCTGTTTTATAAAATTCTTTAAGAATATGAAGTCCTTCTCTAAAATGTTCTTCTTCATTTTTTTTACTATCATACCCATCTGGAATCCACTCATTTTTTAATGTATCCTGCAAGTCTTTTAGTGTGGGTTTTTCTCCCTCTTGGATTTTTTTATAAAATTTATAAAGAGTATTGTGAATTGAGATTCCATATGTTTGAACAAAACTTTGAGGAGTAGGAATATGAAGGATTACCTTCGCTTTGTAGTGAAGAGGGCAGATATCAAAGCTCTGAAGGTTTGAATATGTAATGTAGGAAACTCTATATGATTGTTTTGTTTCCCTAACTTCTTCTTTCTCCTCATAGTCGGATAATATTTCTGTAAGGGATAGCTGTTGGGTTTGGTTTTTTATTCCCTCTTGTTCCTGCAATTTCGGAAGAGCTTCGTAAATAAAAGGTGAAAGTTTTTTTGTACGCTTAGCAGTTGCATAAAAATTAGCTGCTGTAAAATATAATCTTTCTTTTGCTCGTGTCATGCCAACATAAAAAAGCCTTCTCTCTTCTTCCAGATGAAAATCACTATTAGGATCGATTTTTTCTTTAATAATTCCGAGAGGCAAGGGAATTTTTTCATTTCTTTCGCGGGATGGGAAGCGGTCGGATACAAGATTCACCAAGAATACAACTTTAAATTCAAGTCCTTTTGAAGAGTGAACGGTCAAAATATTAACTGCATTTCTGTCTTTCATGTCAATGTCCGCAGCTGTTGGACTGTCTCCCATTTGAAGCATGAGATTTAACCATTCGACGATGGTAAATATGTTAGTGTCACGACGTTCTGTCTCAAAACTTTTAATTCTGTCAAAAAACTTTGCAATATTCCGGATCCTTCGTTCTTCTTTGACTGAATCTGTAGAATTAAGAGTCTCAAATAATTTTGAATCTACCAAGAAGTAATATAAAATTTGTCCGGCAGAATCTTTTTTGCTTTTTTCTAAATGTCTTTCTGCCATTTTCCTAAAATTTGTTAATTTTTCTTGCGTTTCCAGTTTTAGGAAAGATTGTTGCACATTTAAAAGTGCTTCAAAAAGAGTAAGATTTCTTTTTTTGGCAGAATTAAGTAAATAATTTAGTTCGATGTAAGGGATACTAAATATATCCATCGAAAGAACTCTGAAAAGAGATACTGAATCTGAAAGATTTGTCAAGAACATAAGATAAGCAATTAAGTCTTTTATTTCTTCCTGTTGGAAAAGATAGCCGGGCCCCAAAAATTGATAAGGGATTCTATGTCTTTGTAAAGCAGTTGTAATTATACTTGCATGATTATTTGCTCTTACCAAAATCGCGACATCTTGATATTCATATTTGCTTTGAGTTAGTTCTTGGATTTTTTTAGCAATGGTATCTGCTTCGTCTTCGGACCGGTTTTCATGAATGAATTCGGCTTCTTGCCTGTGTGCCTTGGAATTACTTTTGAGTTTTTTATCAATACCCTCAACAACTTCTAGTCGGTTGGGATTATTGTGTTGGATAAGTCTGTAAGCTGCATCCAAAATGGTCTGGGTAGATCTGTAATTATTATTCAAAGTTACGGTTACAGCTTTCGGAAAGTTTTTCTTAAATTGCAAAACATTGGAAACCGCAGCGCCTCTGAATCTATATATTGACTGATCGTCATCAGCAACAACCGCAATATTTTTGTCTTTTCCGGCGAGGGCAATTGCCAACTCATTTTGCGCATAATTTGTGTCCTGAAATTCATCAACCAGAATAAATTTGAATTGATTTTGATATTTTTTCAGAATATTCTTTCTTGTCCGGAATAGTAATAAAGTATTTGAAATAAGATCGGAAAAATCCATAACTGATTCTTTTATTTTCAATTCTTCATATTTTTTGTAAGCATTTGCCAATTCCAGATATTGATCCTTTTCCTCTATCGATTTTTGAGTTTTCGCCCAACTGAGATACTCTTCAGGAGATACGTCTTCATCCTTAAGTCTTGAGAAATGGGTAAGCAGAGCATCTAGAAATTTTGTAGGATTTCCAAGAGGTCTGAAAAGTTTAAGATCCATATTGAAAATATTTTTCCGAAGTAAAAGCATAGCTTCTGCTTCCGAAATCAATTTATATCCCGGATCCAGTCCTATGGTATGCGCGTCGTCTCGAAGAATTCTGTCACAAAATGCATGAAATGTAGAAATCCACATTTGGGTATAGCCATAAGGCATTGCGATATCTACCCGCTCTTCCATTTCATGGGCTGCTTTGTCCGTAAAAGTCAGAGCCAGAATTTGAGAGGGAAAAATATCCTTTTTGAGTATCAAGTATTT
>JBBTZX010000057.1:0-2306 GCA_038061125.1 Patescibacteria group bacterium
ATTGCCTAAATTAACAGTTGTCGCAGTTGAAGCGATTCCCGTATTGGTTGTTTCAGTATTGGTACAGCCGGTGGTATTTCCGTTGTTGATAGCTGTGCTATTGGCAATTCCGGCTATTGTAAATGTCAGAGTAGGATCAACCGTTGCCTGCACTTGGACTGACTCAACAGTTCCGATTTTAATTTTTGCACTGTCAAGATCGATACTATTAGTCACATCGGTGGTGGTAATTGTCAGCGCCCAAGAATCTGCTGTGCCTGCTGCGGCTGTTTTGGTGGGGTTAATAATGGTGGGCGTATTGGTAGTGCATGTTTGGTCGTCTGCTCCCGTACAGCCCAATTTAATTGTTACGAGGGTATTAGCCGCAATAGTTGTTGTTGAAGTTAAAGCCAACGCTATAGTTGGTGATGTGCCGTTGGTAGGAGCAGTGTATACTCCGTCGAACGTTGCAGCTCCGGAAAGTCCGGCAGTTATCTTAACTTGAGTGTCTGAAAGACCATTAAGCTGGAAAGTTGTGGCAGAAGGGGAAGCAGCGTTATTGGCATCGCCAGTGGTTAAGGCAGGAAATTTGATGGTAATTTTGCCGGACGTTGGGATAGCGGCAACTGTTCTAAAGGAAACAGTGTGTATAGCAGTTGTGGGAACAACTACAGGATCGCCTGCATGATGAGTATTGGTTACCGTATTTGTAAAATAAACAATGCGGGTATTTGGAGTTCCGGAAATTTGGGCAGACATAGAAGATACATTTTTGGCGGTGTCAATAGTTTCTCCTGTGTCTGGCCGAAAAGTCGCAGAATCTGAAGCAAGATAGATTGATCCGTTGTCAGCAACAGTTACTTGGGATGCGCTTGCCGCTTGGTTAGCATTTAGCGGCGCAGAAGCGGAGGGACGGGACGTGGTAATTGTGTCTGATACGCTAGCCAGAGTCGCAGCATAAGAGCTTTTTGCAGACAAAAAGAACAAAATAAAAATATAAATTAATCCCAATGACAATATCGACCTTTTCATGAAATGACCATTTTTACCAGTATGTAACAATAATAATCTATTGTCAAGCATTGGTTTGAGGCTGGGGGGGGGGATAGATGAAATTCGTTTATTTTGGAGTAAAAAAGACAGTCCCAGATTAGTAAAAAATTCCACTTTAGGTGAAATTAGTTACAGATTCATACAGGGGTGGGATACAGGGGAGGCTACAGGGTGTCACCCTGTAGCCTCCCTTACTAATCTTTTAAGTTTTTGAGGAGGGTTTCTAGTGAACCATAATCATCATTTTCCGTAACAAATGTTTCATAGGATAATGTAGGATTAGTCTGTGAAAAATAATTTAGTATTTCTTCCGGCTTAACCCACTCTGCTTTAACTAATCCAAGATATTGAGAATAAGAAGATGGTTGTTTGATTCGTGCCTCCAGGGTCTCACCCTGGAGATTCAGCGTTTGCCTATGGATGTATTTGGATAGATAGAGAAATTGCTCTTCGGTTGTGATTAGGACGGCTTTATAAACTCCTTGATAGAGATGTCCCACTCTTTTATATTTTTTATTAAAATACATTGAGTATCGCGTGCAGATAGATTGCATGAACATATCTATGGCATTAGCGCTTTTTTGTTTTACGAAAAAATGGAAATGGTTGGACATCAGGCAGTAGGCGAATAGGGTGATTTCGCCGGCGAAGTTCTTTAATTTTAATTGCTTAACTATTCTATCTCTTTCTGCGGGAGATATGTTTGGATCCAGTAATTTTTCCCGTAATTCCTTTTCATTTTTGGGCAAGAGATATTCTTTTAGATAAGATAGGAAAACTCCGTAATCCTGCTGATCAAGAAATATTAACCTCTTCTCAACGCCACGATTATAAATGTGGTAATAGCCGTTTTCTAAATATGTTTTGATAGAATTATTGGCAGGCATTTTTATTCTTTAATTAAAAGTCTACTATATCGATAGATATCTTTGCAAGTAGTAAATTGAGGCTACAGGGTGTCACCCTGTAGCCTTGAAGTGGGATTTTATGCGGTTTTTAATTAAAACAATAAGTATGATTACAACAATAATGCCTATAAAAGCTTGTAGCGGAAGCGCGAAAAAGTAGATGGTTCTTTTAAATATCGGTCCTTGATCGGATAAAGACATATTAAGCGTGGCTTGATATGGGCCAAGGAGAAAAGTTTCCGGCCAGAAAGCGCGGGGCGAGTTCATAGTTAATAGTTCATGGTTAATAGCTGAGGATGACGCAGATTCGGGA
The DNA here is from genome assembly GCA_038061125.1 of Patescibacteria group bacterium. Classification (GTDB taxonomy): domain Bacteria; phylum Patescibacteriota; class Microgenomatia; order Levybacterales; family UBA12049; genus JAUSEW01. Next base: position 2,254 of record JBBTZX010000057.1, read on the forward strand.
GATTGCAGCTCATCGGGAATTGAACGTGTTGAATTAGATAAAATATTTACAGG
>JBBTZX010000057.1:2406-4261 GCA_038061125.1 Patescibacteria group bacterium
GTGATGCTTTTGATCGCTTGGTCCCCGTCAATAATTTGCACTCTTTGAAGAATGAGAGGATCTTCGCCGAATGATTGATCTTGGGGAATATATTCAACTTGTCCATTTTCATCTTTAGACGCGACAAACGGTTTAAGAGTTATTTCCAAATCAACAGGATTGTCGCCTAAATTCTGTATGGTTATCTTGGAATTTACATTCGCAGGCGGTATGGTTTCTACTTGTATTAATGGAGGATAAATACCTAGAGATAAGCCAGCTGCGCCTGCAGGCGCAGCGGTAGAAAGCAGAAAGTAGAAAGTAGAAAGTAGAAAAAGATTAATTTTTAATTTCAAATTCTTAATTTTCATATTAAAATGTAGGTGTTGCGATATAAGTAATAACGTTGGTATAAATTCCCGGAGGCTGGGATGAAGAGACGTTGACCTTGTAAGTTACTTGCACTTGCTTACTCCTGCCTACGTTTGTCCCGCTCATGACAGCTTGGGCAGTTTCAGGTATAGAGTTATCTGCAAATTGCTTGTAATAATTGGCAGTTGTAAATCCGCTTGCACAATCGGTGCCGGTTACGTTGTCGCACCTATAGCCAAACCCATAAGTTAAAGTATTATTCCAAAGAGCAGACGTACTTTCGGTGCACGTTCCGTCGTCGCAAGTTGTGTCGGGAATTATCGAGCCGGTTGAGGGGACGCTGAGCTGATGGTTCTCAAAAGCGGTTATTTGGTAGCCGTTTGCGGAGCCGTTGGAGATAGTCAGGTTATTAGTTCGTGTGACCGGAGTGGTTGGGGAAAGAGTGCCAAAGTTGATATTGGTTTCGGAAATAGAGAAGGCAAAGGCAATTATAGATTTTATATACTGAAATCCGGCTCGGACTTTGTAATTGACGCCTGTTTTGCTGTAAAGACCCGGGGCAGTTTGTCCGACAGTTAAGTTTAACTTGTTGCTTGGGCCAGTTGGCTTGCCCGCTGTCATATTGAGATTACCCATTTGCAGCGTATAGTTAGTGTTTGACATAGTTTGTGCCAGGGCGGGCGTTATAGAAGGTAGAAAGTAGAAGGTAGAAAGTATGAGGAATATGGTTAGTTTCATTTTGTTTATTCTTTCGTTTCTGCGCGTAAATCTTCTGTCTCTTCCAAAATATCATTGAGTTTCTCAAGATCTTCAGGTTCCAGATTGCCCTTTTCTTTCTTCAGCACTTGTTCCACATCGTGAGCGATTGTGTCTGCCGCATCTCTAGTTCTTTCTTCCATATTTTCTAATTTTTCCTCTTCCTCATCATTTTTTCGATATTCTTTGCCAAAGAAAAAAGCAATCGGAGATATTAAAACCAAAGAACCAAGCCTGATGAAATTTCCCAACATATCATTGAGAAGCGCATCCGGCAGGAAAACAAGAATTGATCCTACAACGAATATAAAAACAGATGTGGGTTCAAAAACAAAAGCGATTCCGAAAAGCAGAAAGTAGAGGAGAAAGAAAAGACTTGAAGAGATGCTTCCTGTGCCGAAAATAACTAAGAGGATGATGGTATTGATGGTAAAAATCCCCCAAATGCTATTCCCGCCCAGAGTAAAAAGGCTGGCAAAACCTTTCCTGAAAGAAAGAATTAAGTATAAAACTATCAGAAGTCCAATTAGCGGAGCGATATACGAAGCCATCGTTTTTAATTGCAATATATAGACGGCTGAAAAAGATAGGAGCAAAATAAGAAATTCTTGAAGAAGCTTCACTATTCCATAGTAGGCAATTTTGGAGAAAAACGCAACCCTTGTGGTGTTTAAAACCGATAATGTATAATCAATGCATGAAATATTTACCCTCCGAAATTGAGAAGAAGTGGCAGGATGTTTGGGAA
>JBBTZX010000057.1:4271-6416 GCA_038061125.1 Patescibacteria group bacterium
ATAGTAGGCAATTTTGGAGAAAAACGCAAGGATATGCTATACTCGTTTTATGGCTAAAAATTCATTAAAATTGAAAATTGAGAAATATAATCCTGCAAAAATAGAAGCTAAATGGCAGGGGGTTTGGGAAGAGAAGAAGATTTATTCTCCAAATTTAGATACGGCAAAAAGGCCTTTCTACAATCTGATGATGTTTCCATATCCGTCGGCAGAGGGAATGCATGTTGGCAATATGTACGCTTTTACAGGCGCTGATATCTACGGCAGGTTTAAGCGAATGCAGGGGAATGATGTTTTTGAACCAATCGGGCTTGACGGATTCGGAATACACTCGGAAAATTACGCCATTAAAGTCGGCCGCCATCCAAAAGAGCAGGCAAAGATTTCGGAGAAGAATTTTTATAGGCAATTAAGAGCAACAGGCAATGGCTATGATTGGTCAAGAACAGTTGAAACTTATGATCCTAAATATTACAAATGGACCCAATGGCTTTTTATTCAGCTTTTTAAAGCGGGTTTGGCTTATCGAAGTAAGGCTCCGGTTAATTTTTGCCCATCCTGTAAAACCGTTTTGGCAGACGAACAAGTGATTGATGATAAATGTGAAAGATGCTCTTCGATTGTTGAGAAGAAAGAGCTGGAGCAATGGTTTTTCAAAATCACGAAATATGCTGATAGGTTGCTTAATGGTTTGAGCCAGATTGATTGGGCAGAAAGGATTAAAATCGCCCAAAGACAATGGATCGGGCGATCAGAAGGAATGATAATTAACTTCGGCGGAATAGATGTTTTTACAACCAGGCCTGAAACTGCGGACGGCGCTACCTTTTTGGTACTTTCCCCTCAGCACCCAAAAGTAAAAGAATTTAAGTCAAAAGAAGTTATAGACTATGTTAAAATTTCAACCAATAAGTCCGATGAGGAAAGACGAAAGGAAAAGTCGGGAGTTTTTACGGGAGAATATATTATCAATCCGTTGACAAAAAAGAAAATTCCGGTTTGGATTGCGGATTATGTTTTGATGGGTTACGGAACAGGGGCGATTATGGCAGTTCCGGCCGAGGATGAGAGAGACAGGGAATTTGCAGAAAAATACAAAATTCCGATTGAGAGAACTTCACTTTCCGCAAAGCCGGTTGGCAAAAAAGTTGTCAATTATCATCTTCGGGATTGGTTGATTTCAAGACAGAGATATTGGGGTCCGCCGATTCCGATGATTAATTGTTCAAAGTGTGGTTGGCAGCCTGTTGCCGAAGATCAATTGCCTGTTTTACTTCCTGATTTGAAAGACTGGAAACCTTTAGGCACTGGAAAATCTCCTCTAGCCAACCATCCGGAATTTTATGAAACGAATTGCCCGAAATGCAAAGGGCCGGCAAAAAGAGAAACAGATGTTTCCGACACCTTCCTGGATTCGGCGTGGTATTTCTTGCGTTATATAGGTACAGAGTTGGATAAGAAGCCTTTTGAGGAGCCTAGAGTTAAGAAGTGGCTTCCGGTTAGTATGTATATCGGGGGACCTGAACATGCAGTTCTTCATCTTTTGTATTCAAGATTTATCTGGATGGTACTATACGACTTGGGTTATTTTGATTTTTCGTCCAAAGGACGACCAGCCTCTGGCTGGGATGAACCATTTACTAAGTTTTACGCTCATGGTCTTATCATAAAAGACGGCGCAAAGATGAGTAAAAGCAAGGGAAATGTGGTTGTGCCTGATGCTTATATCAAGAAATATGGCGCAGATGTGCTTCGTTGCTATCTAATGTTTACAGGGCCGTTCAATATGGGCGGGGACTTTAGAGATTCGGGAATTGAGGGGATGTTTCGCTTCCTCAAGCGAGCGTGGACATTGGTATTAAGTGTTAAGGGAAAGGATGCGAATCCTGCTTTGGATATTTTTATGCATAAGACTATCAAAAGTGTGACAGAGGATATGGAAAATTTAAATTACAATACTGCGATTGCTCATTTGATGGAATATTATAACGAACTTTACTCTTTTTACACTAAACACAAAATGCTTAATGTCATATACTGCAAAACTTTAGTTTTGCTTCTGGCACCTTTGGCTCCGCACATGACAGAAGAATTATTTCAAAGAATCAAGAATCAAGAATCAAGAATCAAGAATAAGAAAGAAAC
>JBBTZX010000058.1:0-2057 GCA_038061125.1 Patescibacteria group bacterium
CGGTAATAATCACCATGCCAACAGTAATTGCTATGCCAATTACCAAGGTGTAAAAAAGATTCATTGTCGGAATGCCGTTTAATCCGTTGGGAAATGCGGAATTTGTCAGGAAGTAAAAACCGATAAGTGCGACGATTATGGAAACAGCAAGGCCTTGATATAAAGCACCCATGATGCTTTTGCCAACTCTCACGAACCAGCTGCCAATAATACTTGCGGCAACAGATATTGAGCCGATAAGTAAAGGATAAAATAAAACCGTCAGATTTTCTCCGAAGGTTAATCTGCCCAAAATCATTGCGGCAACAGCGGTTACAACATATGTTTCAAAAAGATCAGCTGCCATTCCCGCATCATCTCCGACATTGTCCCCTACCAAATCCGCAATTACTCCCGGATTTCTCGGATCGTCTTCAGGAATTCCCTTTTCAATTTTCCCAACCATATCTGTTCCGACATCAGCGCCTTTGGTAAATATTCCTCCGCCAAGTCTGGCAAAAACAGAAATTAAGCTTCCTCCGAAACCAAGAGCAACCAACGGCTGAAGGCTTGAAACTCCGCTTCTGGAAAGCAAAAAATAAAAACCTCCGACTGCCAAAAGAGCCAGGCCGCCAACCATCAGTCCTGTTATTGCTCCTCCCTGAAAAGCCAAAGAAAAAGCAGCAGATAAGCCTTCTTTAGCGGCTTGAGCAGTTCTGATATTACTTCTCACCGCAATATTCATTCCGACAACGCCGGCTATGGTAGAAAAAACAGCTCCTATAGCAAAACCAACTGCAGTTATAGGATTAAAAATGAGATAAAGAAGGGCGAAAATCAAAATTCCGATAACTGCGACCACACTGTATTGTTTTTTCATATAGGCGACTGCTCCTTCTTGGATAGCATCGGCAATGTCATTCATTTTTTTGTCGCCGCGGGGTTTGGACAAAACATTAAAAGCCAGAAGAACGCTGTAGGCAATGGAGATAAGACCTGCGATAAGGGTAGTCCAAAGGGCGTGGTTTACCAAAATAGATAAATTCATCTTAACCTTACTATTATAGAATAATCAACCCCCCTTTTCAACGGCCGAAAATAGCTTGATCCAATTCTTTTCCAATTGATCTTCGTTCTTTTGTAGATTCTAAATCTTCAGGATTATCATCAGGAGATTCTCTTTCCAAAAATTCTACTATCCCCATGTTTCTTGATTGCCATTGCGGCCATTGCCCCATTTCGAATTTCATTTGGATGTCTTTGTTGCTTATATCTAGAATTATTTTATCCACTTTTGACACCATTTCTACTCTCGCTGCTTTTGCCTTAGGATTGCTTAGTATTCGAAACGATGTTCCCTCCTCTGCTAACTCACATAAAGGTTTATTTTCTTTTTGTCTTTGATTATTTTGAGCTTGAACATATGCCGTAGCCATTAATTTAATAAATTGTTTTGTAGCATATTCACTAGAGTATTTTGACAGATCAAAAAAGATATTATAAAGACAGCACAGAGTCAGCTCGCGCAAAGCCCGCCTGTCCTCCAATTCGATATACTTACCTTTGAGACGTCTAAATTCTTTTCCGGGAAAGATTCCTTGCGGGGCAGTATTTCCTTTTCTATCTATTACGATTGCTGTTCTTGGTAATGTTTCTACAGTATTCATTTAAATATCCAGATTGGCCATCTTTGCGTTGCTTTGGATAAAGTGTTTGCGGGGCGGAACTTCATCCCCCATCAGCATTGTAAAAACCGCGTCCGCCTGCTCCGCGTCCGCAACTCTTATCTGTTTTAATATCCTATTTTCAGGATTCATCGTGGTTTCCCAAAGCTGATCCGGATTCATTTCTCCCAAACCTTTATATCTTTGAATATTAATTACACTTCCCTTTTTGCCTGTTCTAATTGCCGCAACTGTTTTTTCTTTTTCCTCTTCCGTATATGAATAAGATATGTCTTTGCCTACCTGTATTTTATAAAGCGGAGGCTGGGCGATATAAAGGTATCCTTGTTTTACGATTTCCGGTAAATGTCTGTAGAAAAAGGTCAAGACCAAAGTTTCAATATGTTCTCCGTC
>JBBTZX010000059.1:0-19673 GCA_038061125.1 Patescibacteria group bacterium
GCGTATTCTCCCAAGAATTTCTTTACTAGCTTGTTTATCTCCTTTATCCATTAAGACTTGAACGCCTGGATTATTGTATTGAGGTCTTGCTTTATACCATTTTGAAACAGCATCCGGTTTAACCCCTAAGCTTTGCAATATTCTCGCATTATGCAATCCAGCTCTTTGTGCTTGCCGAAAAACTTCTCTGGGAGGCATAGTCAAAAGCTCTGCTTTCGTAACCATGTTTAGCTTTATACAATAAATCCGACAAAAAAGCAAGTCTATAAATTTTTTGACTCTGCGGGGAGGAAGCGAACCCATTTCTCCGACGGAGGGATACGGATTTCTTAAGTCAGGATTAGGTTTTTTTGGGCGAGAAGAGCGTTAGGACGATTGAAAGAAGGAAAAAGGTTGCTGCGTACCAAGTAAGACGCTCTGCTGTGAAGAAAATCCAAAAAGAAAAAAGCGGGATAGACACAATAAGAGAAATGATTCCCGCTAGGGCTGCCCACCTAGAATTTTTCTTCCAGATTAAAAATGCCAGAATTATAAAAAAAACAATATCTTGCGGCTTCATATACTATGCCAATTTTATTTTTCACTTGAATATTTAATGGGAAAGTCTTTCGTTTCTTTACTCGAGGTATTTATTATTATGTCAGCCAAAAATCCGGTAAATAAAACTTGGAAACCGCCGAGAACAAGAAGCATTCCGAGAAACAGCAACGGCCTGTCTCCGATTCCCTGTCCCATGATTTTAATCACAAAAAGATATGCTAAAATCGCTCCTCCTATTGTCAGGAAAATAAATCCTATCGGACCAAAAAAATGAAGAGGTCTCTTGCTATATCTTGTTAGAAAAAGCATCGTAAATATATCCGGTAAATCATTCCAAAGTTTGGAGAACCCATATTTTGACTTACCGTATTTTCTTTCATCATGGTTAACCGGCATTTCGCAAACCTTAAATCCCTGCTCATGGACAAGAAGAGGAATAAATCTGTGCATCCCGCCATAAAGTCTTAAACTTCTCGCAGCTTCTTTCGTGTATGCTTTCAATCCGCAATTGTAATCATGAAGTTTTAATCCCCAAAAAATCGAAGCAAGAAAGTTGAAGAATTTGGAAGAAATAACTTTGCGCACTGGATCCTTCCTGTTTTTTCTCCATCCGCAAACAAGATCAAAATCGCCTTTCTTCAATTTTCCTACAAGCTGTTGAGCCTCTAGAGGTCTGTCTTGCAAATCAGCATCAAGAGTAACTATGTAATCTCCTTTCGCTTTGCTAAAACCAAGCGTTAATGCCTCTGCTTTCCCTTGATTTTTCCTAAAAGAAAAAATTCTTATGTTTGGGTTTTTGTTACTTAAATCTTTCAGTAATCTCAATGAGTTATCAGTCGAGCCGTCATCAATGAAAATAATCTCGTAATCTTTCCTGTCCTCAAGAAAAGACTTTAAATCTCCATAGAAAGGAGTAAGACTTTCTTCTTCGTTGAATAATGGAATAACAAATGAAAGCATAGTAGCTACTCGACAGTATTGTATCAATGTTTTGCCTTGATTGCAAAATAAGACAGAGTAATAATTGCCAAAATAAACGATGCTGTGCTTATGAAAAATGCCAATGGCATTATTTCTTGGGGTAAATAAAGAACTCTAATGCTGTATTTACCATTTTCCGGCAAGATGAAGCTGTTAAATATAGTATGAAAACGCTTGCTAAAAATTCTTTTGCCATTAATATCAGCTGCCCAGTAGCGGTCATAGCCTTCTGAAAAAACCAGTTCTTCACCTTGTTTGGCATTTTCAACATTAACTAAGTATTCCGTAGGGTTTATCTTTTTAAACGTAATCGTCAAACCGGGCTGACTCTGGCTCCAAAAATGATTTTTGGGATTTGGCACTTCAAATATCGCAATTTTTCCATAGTTTAAAATGTGTTTTAGCCAACGGATATTTTTTAGTTCGCTTACTGTCTGTTCATATGCTTTTTCATCGTATTTTCGGTCGCTTAGAAAAATCTCTCCATCAACGTCGTATGGAACAATTACATATTTAACAGCTGCTTCTTGAAGTAACGCTTGTGTTGAGCTCAAAGTAAGCAGAGTTACGACAGCCGAAGGACTGCTCGTTTTAAACAGCGTGTTGGCTGAAATTATCGGATGGTCATTTGAGAAAAAAGTATATCTTTGCGCCTCTGGCACCCAAACAGTACGGAAAAAATTATCTTGGTTGGAAATGTAATCCTTAATCTGTGAATATTCTTTCGGCACATCATGTTTTTTAAACGTTCCCCCTATCTGCCCTTCAAATGCAGGCCTAATCAAGAATATTAAGCATAAAGCAGTAAATATTAAGAATAAGTTTTGAAATTTTGATTGCGATTTTATCAAATTATAAATAGTTCCAATGCTAAATGGAATTAAAACTGAATATGAAATCGCAACCAGAGTGTACCATTTAGTTGAGTCACGATACATTGAAAATCCGGGAATATTTGAAATCAGAAAACTATAAAATTCTCCGAAAGGAGGATTTGTGCCTTTAGCCAAAAATGCGCCTGCCAATGCCAGGAAAGAGAAAAAAAGGATGTATTTCCTGCGGGTTCCATTTTCATTTTTAATGAATACCAAGGATAAGAAAGCAAGAATTGGCATAATTAAAAACTCCGGCCGCAGAAAATAAACTTTGCCGAAAATATTCTCCGGCCAGTTCGGATGAAGCAGGGAAAAAGAATTTTCAAACTGTGCGAAACTTAAAAAACGGGCAATACCAGCAGATCCGAATGCAGATGTAAAATCTTTAACCGGATTTATGCCAAACCAAATAATAGGCAAAATCCAAAAAGAGTTTAACAAGATAACAGTTGTTGTTGTAATTACCGCGTAGAAAAGATTATTCATCGAAACTATTGCTTTTCTTCGTACTTGATCTGCCAAGGAAAAATTGAATATGAAATAAAGGATAATTACTGCCACATTTAATAAAGCTATGCGGGGATCGAAAAGCATTACGAGAGCAAGCACCATGCCTGCCATGATAGATTTGCGTATTGCGTTAGGTATACTTTTTGCCTCTGATATTTCGTTGATCAATCCGACAAAAACAAGAAGAACAAAAGGACTTACGGCGTAAGCCAAAGCCACTCCTACCTGTCCTCCGGAGAAAATCATTAACGCATAGGTGTTCAATAAATAGACCAATCCGCTTAATACATTCCAGCCCCGCTGTTTTGTGACCAAACGGGAAAGGAAAAATGCTGAAAGAAATGAAAAAATAATGATTGGCCAAAAGAACATTAACTTTTCACTTATGACCCATGGGATATGCAATGTATTAGAAAGAAAATTACCAACAATACCTAGATATGAATTGAGCCATAGAATAGGAAAGTTGCTTTGTCCGATACCGGTATTCAAACTTGAATCCCATGAGAATGAGTACGTTAATATCTGCGCTATATTTTCCGGCCAAAAAAACCTCCAATCCCCTCCAATTATTATTTTTTGAGAGAGCCAACTGATAAACGGTACCGTAAACATTTTATCTTATGACCTTCCTATTTCTCTTATGTATTCAACAATACTGAACAAAAAAACAATTAAAATGATTAGGTAAACGGAATTACCCAAAACCTCTGCTACATTCTTATTTCCCAATATGACGCTTATGAAAGCCAGTATTAAAAAAACAAGCGCCGTAAGCAGTAGGCTTCTTATCGAGATATTGAATAAAAATAACGCTATAACAATCATTATCCATATGGTATTGGAAATTGTTAAGACGAGATTAAGATAAGGTAAGTTTGCAAGAATAGTCATAATTAAAAAAATAAGCATCAACAGCAAAAGTCTCCCTTGATACTTAGAAGTAATTTTTTCTATTTTTTTTGATAAACTTAAGAATAAGTTTCGTACTTTTCCCATTATTTTCTTCCTTTCAAAATAAATAATAATGCTGAAAGCGGAAAAAACAAAAGAGCAATCAAACCGCCAATGTAAGAGAATCGTTGCGGTTCATACTCTATAAGGACGTCGTAACTTCCTTTTTTATTTAAAAACCACGAGTTGGCAAAAGTATTTGTCTTGTAAGGATTGTTTTCCTTATTTATATTTCGAGATATAATTCTAGACAAAAAATTCTCGTTTTGTGATTCAGCTGGGTCAAGAACAAAGGCTTTCCAACCTGCATCGTACCCGATCCTAGACGACAAAACATATGGAGTAGTTGCATTATGAATCGAAACAATATACGTAGTTGGGTCTAATTGTTTATAAGAAATGTCTTCCGCCTGAATCTTTCCAGAGTAAGGATTGGTATTAACAAAATTAACTCCCGGCTCAAGCAATTGGGCTACATTTAAATTTTTAATTGTGAAATTGGAATTTTTTCCGTTCTTGCAGCAAATAAAGAAATCTAAGGAAAAATTCTTTGAGTTAGGATCGCCGCCCACAACATATTCATATCTATTCCACGTTCCTTCTGCACTCAATAGCTCTCCATTTTTTCGTGTAAGCTCGTACCTATTGTCATTATTAACTGCATCTTGAGTAATTTTTATATTTGGCGGAATACCGCTATTAAAACGGTAGTCAAATGACACCGTATATAAATGCTCACGAGAGAGTGGCTTAAGAACAAGTCGCTCCCTCTCTCCATTCGGAATATTGAAAGAAAGTTCTCCCTCGGCTGGCCTAACTAGCATACTCTCAAGCGGAGAATATACAACTTCCAGCTTATGTGTCCCTGCTTCTATACGGTTGTCTTGGACATCTATTTTCTTTCCGTCAAGATATATTTCGCTTGGCGTTATTTGACCCATGTTAGTAAATACTAAAGAGTAATTCCCAACGGATGGAATATCAATAAAATATTTTTTATCTGTTTTATTTTTAGTCATCCAAATCGTCTTCTCTAACGTATTCATTTTTTGGACGATCCATAACTCAAGATCGTCAATGGCTGCATTAGCCTGACTATTACGAATAAATGAATCTGTGATTCTGTTTTCGTGGTAAAGATATGCATATATTCTTACAAGAAGATCGTTTCGTTTCTCTACGGACAAAAGGTTCGCCTCTGCCATAGCATTATTCACATTTTTCTTGAAACGAGAAATATTGGAAAAAACTTCCTGATTGAAATTATGGTCTTGATCATTTTTTCTTAATAAGCTATTGATTTCAACTATTCTTCTGTATGAATAAATCATATCCGTTAATGCTCTAGCCTCGTAACTCTTAGTCCTTTTTAGGCTTATATATTCCTTAGCCCGCACTAAAAAATAGAGTTTTGAATTCGGCAAAAGCCGCAATTGAGGACTCTCAATTTGCCCAATAATTTTTCTAAAAGCACTAGGTTCGCATAGAACACAATTGGCAGAGATATATTCCTTACCAGCAATATTGCCTAAAGAAGGTTCCACGTTCTCCAGTAAGGCAGAATTGGTTGTTGATTTTTCTGCTATAAGCTGTCCGATATACGAATTATTCTCTGCGATTATGTTAATATCCTTGGGAATAAAAAAAGCTGTGGAGGGTTTAACATAAACAATGTCATATAATCTCCATTTTCCTTCTTCTTTCAGCAAACGCAAAGAATGAAAGCTCTTGATTGTGTCTTCTTCATAGTGCAGCTGTGCATTGGCTTTCATTCCGCTACCGTAAACAGCATCGTCTCTCCAAAGTATTTTATTAACACCGCTTATGTACGCCAAACGTAAAAACTGTTCTTCATTGCCCAGCTGAATCGCATTATACATACCTCCTATAATTTCCGGTGCATCAGCGCTATCCGCTACTATAGATTTATTGGTTGTTAAACGAGGCAGTAAATCCAAACTCCAAAAATTCCAATCCGTTATATCTGCATGGAAAACAGGATCGAGACTTGGCAATAAAAGTATCCGCGTAGTCGAAGGAAGATTATTTATGTAATCCGACATCACGGTTACGTAGCTTGGAATTTTTATTCTTGTTGAATAAGGTGTATTCCAGGTAAAAAAGTTGGCGTTAAAATAAGGAAAGTGAAAAGCAAGGATAGCAACAACAACTAAGGCTGAACATAAAAAGTACAATTTTTTATTCTTTATGTAATTCGTAAAAATAGTATAAAGTCCATATGAAATAAGGAAAATAAATGGAAACCAAAAAGCAACGCCAAATTTGTAGAACGAAGATCTAAAAATAGGAAAAGCCGGTATATATTTAATGAATAATGCATATATGAAACCAAGCGGGGGATGAGAACCTGCTGCAAAAACAATACCGACAAGGCATAAAGCCAGAATTAGCAGTAACAGCTGCTTATTGTGATTTCTCCATTTTTGACCAACGATCAGGACAAGCAATCCCACCAATACTATCGGAAATAAAAAACTAAATGCAATAAAAAAAATGTTTTTTAGATATAATGATGAATAAGGATGAATCTGACTATTATACCAATCTGGTATTCCTTCCAAGCGCAAAAGATTAATAAAGCTCGCATTTTTGCTTATTGTTGATTCCCATCCTATAATGCCGCTTATCCCTCCGCTTGCAGCCAATGAGGAGCTGTAATGATAAAACATTAAATAGATCTGGGGAGCAATCCAGTAGGCATTTATCAAAAATAATCCTGTGAGAAACAGGACGCCAACCTTAAAGACATAGATAAGCTCGCGAATACCGCCTTTTTGAAAGTTTACTACAGCAAAATATATAATCGTCACAAAGAAGATAACAAAAAATGAGCCTAAGAAAGTTGGCGCTCCTCCGGCATTGAAGAAGAAAAAAAGCAAAGAGAAGAAAAAAATCCCCTTCCATAAAGACATCTGTTTCGACAACGTTTTATATAGCAAAAGCGTGCATAACGGCAGCGCTACGTAGATTGAGAATTTTGCTCTCTCTGCAATAAACCATGCCTGCAGAAGAAAAAAGTTGTAAATGTAAAATGTACTGGAAAAAATTCTTAAAAACCAAAACTTTTGCTCTTTATAAAAAGAATTTACAAATATATACATCGACAACCCGATTGCGAAAAACCAAAAAATAAAAGTGAGTTTTTCACCAGCTGCGAGTGATCCTGTTAATGTCGAAAATAAGGTTTCAGGAAATTGTGTGACAAGGAACCCCTTAAATATAGACCAATCGGCACCGAAATTAGGACTAGGATTCCAAGAATAGAAAAGACTTTTCCAATACCCAAGCTGGTCTAAGCGAAATCCAGAATCATGCCCCAAAATAACATAACCATTATTAAACCAAAGTAAGGGAGTAAGGGAAATTAAAAATAGAAAAATTATTTCAAGAAATTTGTTATTTTTTATTATTTTCTTCATAACTAACTAGATAATTGCCAATTGCCAAATAGTCTAGGCTTCCGCTTAAAAATGACTTTATGGCATCATCTGGGGTACAAACTATTGGTTCTTCATGCATATTAAAACTTGTGTTTATGAGAGACGGTATACCTGTTAGCTTATAATACTCTTTGAGAAGTTTATAATAACTGGGGTTACCTTTACTTCTTATAATCTGCGGTCTTGCTGTACCATCCACATGAACAACAGCAGGAGAAATCTTTTTCATATAGGGTGTAACATCTAAAGTAATTGTCATAAATCTAGCAGTATATTCAGCCCCCTTAAGATTTTTAAAGCATTTATCAGCAAAAGACTCAAGAGTTACAGGTGCAAAAGGCATAAAATCTGACCTTTTTTTAAGCCGTTTATTAAGCCAATTATTAACGCCTATGTCAGTTGTTTTGTACAAAATAGATCTATTGCCCAATGCTCTAGGTCCGTATTCCATTCGTCCATTAAATCTGGCTACAATTTTACCTTTTGCCAAAAGTTTTGCTACTTTTACTTCTATATTTTTTTCTTTACTAAATTGTAGATTAAATTTATTTAGACTTTTTTTAATTTCTTGTTCGCTAAAATCTGGCCCAAAATAAACATTGTCAGGCCGCTTTACTTTAAATCCATTTAAAAACGCTGTGTGTAATGCTGCGCCAAGAGCTAAGCCATCATCGCCCATTGCCTGATGTATGTAAATTTCATTTATTCCTGCTTTCTCATGGAGCTTTTGGTTAAGCTTAACATTGGCCGCTACCCCACCCGCAAACGCAAGTTTCTTTTCTCCTGTTTTTTTCACTGCTTTTTTGACAATTTCAATTATGCATTCTTCAAGTCTTCGTTGAAATGCAGCAGCAATATCTTCCCGCTTATTCCCCCTTAACTCTTTGGGTAAAGTCTTCGTAAGGGAATAGCTAATTCTCCACTTTAAATACTTTTTATAATTGAGCCTAAGCTTTAATCCATCAACCCATAAAAGATCTTTTACTGCATTATACACCGTATTAGGATTGCCATAAGCTGCCAACCCTGTAATTTTTCCTGGATGTCTTAATACATCGAAACCCAACATAACAGTTACGAGTTCATAAAATTTTCCTGCTGAATTGGGCAAATAATTTTCTACCACTTTTATCCATTTCCCCTGCTTCACATGATAAATAGACATTGTTTCAGAAAATCCAGAACCCTCACTGCACATAACAAGACAGTCTTTCCATCCGGATGTATAATAAGCGGAGTACATATGCGCAAAATGGTGATGCACATACAAATACCCTCCTTTAAATCCCTTCAGCTGTAGTTTAATTAAAATGCGCGGGAGCAATTCTCTATAGAGAAAGCTGGGAATTCCTGTTGCAATAAGCAACTCCCATAAAATAAGATGTGGTTTTTTCCACCACATAAGATACTTTCCTTTGGTTAGAATAACGGACCAAGATAATTCTTTAAATCTTCCCAAATAAGAATAGGGAAACGGATCCCCGACAAAAACAACTTTATCAATATCTTGTGGCTTTATCTTCAAATATGAGAAACAATCTCTTAAAACTTCCAGAGGTGCATCAGCATCCATTTTTCTTCTTGAAAAACGCTCGTTGCTGGCAGCATAAAGTATGTTGCCATTTTCGACTAAGGCAACTGACGCGTCATGACTCTGAAAATGAATCCCTAGTACTTTCATGTTATTTCAGAATAAGAGATCTTAAGGAATTGGTGATTATTTTTCTTCCTGCTTTGTTTCTTAAGAATGTCCAAAGAAGCACATCTGTTACGGAAACAGCAATAACCGGTTCGAGCAATAATGCCCAATCTTTATATTTTATAAATCTGATAAATCCTCTTATGGCTGGAAAAATTAATGAGTTGGCGTAAAGAATCCATATTATCATTTTTATGACCTCTTGTTTGTTATTTATATCAACCCATTTATACTGTGTCGTTTCATGATAGATAAAATAATGTCTATTTAAATTTCTTATTCTTTTTCGAATAAGCTCTTTTAAATTTTTGGCATGATAATGATAATCGCCGGCGTCGGGAACATAAGCAAATAAATTATATCCAAACTTTATAAGTTTTATGACAGTATCGTGATCGGCATCTCTTTCCTGCTCCCAAACACCAGATTTTTTAAGAGCAGAAACTCTAAAGAGCATATGTGTCACCGGAGGAGTTTTTCCTTCAATAAATTTACAGATAAAATAATTTTGTTTTTTTTCAACAATTGTGCTTTCTAAAGACGGAGTCAAATATTCAAATAATGGATCGCATTGTATCGGATGGTAGGAAATGAATCTAGTTACCCAAGGCTGATCTCTTCTTGGATAGTCTCTTGTAAAACTTGCAACCAATCTTTCGTCCTTAATTAATGGACTAACCATTTTTTGAAGAAAATACTTACTTCTAAGTTCAATGTCCTGTTCAAGTATCATAAAAACGAAGTCGCCGGTCGCCATTCTCATCGCCTCTGCCCGATTCAAGTAACCATCCCTACTGTTCACAACTATTTTATTGGTATATTTTTTTGCTATGTCCACACTGTCATCTGTAGAATTATTATCGATTACAATGATTTCAATTTTATCTTTTGGATATACTTGTTTTCTAACTGATTCCAAACACCTTTCGACACCTTTTCCCCCATTTAGGGTAAACATTGTTAGGGATACTTTTGGCCAATTAGTCATAAGATTACTAAAGAAAAACAATTATACTAGAATTAGTATGATTTTGCTTGATCTTTTATTTTAATTTAATTTGAGAAGCTATGATACAATGTTAGTTAATTATAGTATCAATAAATGCAGAATTGCAATTGTACGGTTGGTATGTTAGGATTACGTGATAAAAGGGTACATAAATTTCAAATTTTTTAGATAAATATGATCTCTATTTCTAGGACTTATTTACCTTCTCTAACAGAGTATAATAAATATCTTAAAAAGATATGGAAGACTAATTGGTTAACCAATGATGGAAATCTCGTTCAGGAGTTGGAAAATAAATTAAAAGCCTATTGGGGCGTAAGACACGTAGTTTGTGTATCCAATGGCACTTCGGCAATCGAAATCGCTCTAAAAGCACTGGATGTTAAAAAAGAGATATATGTCTCCCCCTTTAGTTTTATTGCAACTATTTCTGCCCCAATGTGGTTAGGTATAACACCCAAGTTTGTTGATTTAGACAAGGAATTTAAGAGTCCAGCTTTAGTAACCCACACCTATGGAATACCCCAGATGACTAAAGCAAGACCTGTTATTTACGATGCTTCCCATGCTTTCGCAGTCAAAGTTAAGGGCAAATCAATTATGAATTATGGGGATGTATCCATCGTTTCATTCCACGCAACCAAGATCTTTCAAACAGCAGAAGGGGGTGCGGTTGTAACCAATAACGATGAGATAGCTGAAAAAGCAAGATGGATGAGAAATTTTGGCTATAAGAGTGAGTATGCTTTTCAGGGAGTAGGAATAAACGCTAAAATGTCTGAACTTCACGCGGCAATGGGATTGTGTAATTTACGAAATATAGACAATGTTGTTGCGAAGTATCAGAAGCTAGTTGATAGGTATAATGACGCATTTGGCACAAACTATAAAGATGTGAGTTATTATCCCCTTATGTGCGCTTCCGATCCCACAAAAATTATTGAAGCGCTTAACAAGCGCGATATCTTCCCGAGAAGATACTTTTATCCTTCGTTAAACAACGTTTTTGGAAATCAAAGCTGTCCGCTGGCAGAAAACATGGCCAAGTCGGTCTTGTGCTTACCTTTATATTACGAACTAACCAATAAACAACAAGATTTAATAATTAAAATTGTTAAGGGAGCGACAGCATGAAACGGCAAACTACTATTTGATGGACCGAAAAATGAATGTCAGGCAGGACCAAATGTCCATTTTCGTGATAGAGGTATCGTATGTGTTTTGTCTACAGAGACTGGAACAAAGCTAATTATCGCATAGGCTACGCCTATTCAACCAACCTGTAAAAATCAGATCTATTATTCAAAATGAAGATAGCCATAATGCAACCATATCTTTTTCCCTATAGGGGATATTTTGATTTGATAGCTACGGTTGATAAATTTGTGATTTATGATGATGTTCAATACAAAAAGGGTTGGTGGATAAACAGAAATTATTTCCCAGAACTATTTACTTTTAGATTAAAAAAACATTCAACTTATGCCAAAATTAACGAGTGTTATTTCAGTAATGTTGAGGATGATAGAAAACGATTCAGAAATAAATTTAATTTTAAAAAAGATTATCTGGATCAGTTAAAACAAGACCTAAATTTGGCCGATAACATTACAATAACTCTAAGACTAATCTGTGATGACTTAAATATCCAGACTCCTATACTTCTTTCTTCTTCAATTCCCCACGGTAGACATACGCAAGGATTAATAGATATAATAACGGCACTGGGTGGAGATACTTACGTTAATCTTCCAGGAGGAAAAAAAATATATACTCAGGAAATGTTTGGGAATATTAAATTAGAATTCATAGAGACTCAACCTGGACCATCAATTTTGTGCTCATTATGAAAATTCAAGTTTTGTCAATCAAACCAATAGGTCAACAAATTAAAAAGTATTTATTGCAACGCGGGGAAACTATTGTCAGTAAAGATCCTGATTTTCGTGTCGTAGCATACTACGATAAGATATTAACCAGAGATCAATTGGGGGTACCGACAGTAAATCTGCACCCGGGCTATCTACCATACAATAGGGGCGTACACACTCATATTTGGCCATTAATTGACGGCACACCGGTAGGGGTAACCATCCATTATGTAAATGAACAGGTTGACAAAGGAGAAATTATCGCCCAAAAGAAGGTCGAAGTTTATCCTACGGATATAGCAAGCGATCTAGAAGAGAGAATCAATGAGGAAATGTTTAAATTATTCATTGATGTTTGGCCAAAAATTAAGCTAGGCAAGATCAAAAGCAGGCCACAGGTCGGAAAAGGAACCTATCATTGGAAAAAAGACATAACAAGCTTTCAGGAATTTGATAAAGAGACAATAGATAGATTACGGGCTTGTACTTTTAAAGATCGCTCGTATGGTTATTTTATAGATAAAGGAAATAAATATTATGTGGGAGTTAAATTTTTTAAACAAGCCGATATAGACAACTATAATAAGAAAAATACGGGTAAATAAATATGTTAAAAAATATTCAGATCGGTAAATTTTTTCTTACCCAACAAAAAATAATCAAAAACAATACTGCCGTTATATAGCGGGTACGGAGTTAAGCCATTCGATTTTATCGGAGAGTCTCTGAACTTTCTTATCAAAACTTTCGGCAGCAAATAGATGAAACTTAAGTAGGCGGCGGCCAATGCTAAAGCATTTGACATTATTCTATTTACGAGAAGATAATACCAAAAAGTCAAAAAGTCTAAAATAAATCTAACTGGAAGATACCTTATGATCTCCAATAAAGTATAATTTTTAATTAGCATAATCAGACCGTTTCTGTGATGCCAAAAGATTTTTTTATAGGGTTGTCTGCTCGGTCCGCTCATACCATAGTGATAAATCAAAGACGAAGGGATAAATACCAATCTATAATCTGCTTTATTCATTCTCCAGCACAGATCGGCTTCTTCAGCATACATAAAAAATATGTCATCAAAGAATCCAACCCTTTTTAGTACGTCTGTCCTAGTTATCAAACAATTACCCGAACACCAAACTACATCAATTATGTTATCGTACTGACCCTTATCCTCCTCGACGTCATAGAAAATTCTCCCTCGGCAGAAAGGATATCCATAAACATCCATAAATCCTCCCCCGGCTCCGGCATGCTGGAAATATTTTTTTCTTTTCATATCCATAATTTTTGGCTGAGCCGCTCCGACATCGGGATGATTTTCCATATAGTCAATAATTGGATTTAGCCAATTTTTTGTAACTATGGTATCATCATTTAGAAAAACTATATAACCGTTTTTTATTAGCCTTAAAGCGTAATTGCATCCCGCTCCGAAACCCCTGTTCTCACTTAGCCTGAAGAAGGTAATTTTTTTATTCTTTTTAAAATCTTCGTAAAGCTTTTTGTAGTCTTTTTCATTTGAATTATTATCCACTAAATATATTTTTATATTCGAATAGTCCGAATTCAATACGGAGCCAATACATTCTCTAATAAACTTAAACTGGTTGTAGGTAACTACAATTACATTAACTAGAGGTTTTTTTGACATCATTTTAGTTCCTCTCTCACGCTTTTAGTTATATCTACGAGTTTTTCTTTGTCAGCGTCATAAAAAAGAGCTATGACTTGATTTTTATTTAGCCCGTTTTTTTTAAAATCAGCTGAAAGATGATTTAAGTTCCAATAGTAACCAAATCCTTTATTCTCTTTTTCTCTGTAGCCCTCCTCTTTAATGTCCCAGAGAAAGCTATTCATAAATTCTTTTGGTATAATTCCTGTTTTATAATACCAAACCATAAGGGTATATCCCATCCCCTGTTGAAAAGGAATCTTATGATCGGAAAC
The DNA here is from genome assembly GCA_038061125.1 of Patescibacteria group bacterium. Taxonomy (GTDB): domain Bacteria; phylum Patescibacteriota; class Microgenomatia; order Levybacterales; family UBA12049; genus JAUSEW01. Next base: position 13,854 of record JBBTZX010000059.1, read on the forward strand.
ATAAAAGTCACGATTCCCAGTTATATAAAAAACGGGGTTTGCAGGTACCGATGGATAAAGTTTTTCTAAAGATATTAGAAAATTTTTCCTTTCCCTTGAAACATCTGCCTGAAAGCTTAATTCGCTATTTATGAACATTGCTTGAGCAAAGAAAAATATAAGCAATGAAAATGCGATTGGGAAAAAATAGTTTCTGCCAAGTTTATTTTTAATCAAGTTTATTATTGTAGAAAAAATAATAGCTGCGGGAGCAACACCAAGGTAGAAATAGCGTGAATCAAGATAAGCATTGCCTCTCTCAAGAAATATGTAAGGAAGAAAGCTCAAAAAGAAAAACAGTAAAGAGAACGCTATAGCTTTTCCGTTTTTCTTATCATTACGAAAAACCAAAAATAAAGAAACCAAAATAATAGAAGAGAAAACTATCGAAATAATCTCCGCTCCTATTTTTTCAGCTACTAACACGCCTGAAGGACTATGCAGTATGGAAGGAAAAGAAATTGAGAGAAAAAAAGACGAGATCTTCCACATTAACCCTGGGAATATTATAACTTGAGATAAGGACTCAAGGGGATAAAGTAGAGCATGAAACAAAATTCTAACTAAGGGATCGCTATTCCTTGTAACAAAGGTCGAAGTTAATCCTCGATTTACGAAAAAAAGATCGTAGACCCTGGACAGAACAGCAATGCTCAGGTAGGAAACTATCAAGGCATGCTTTCTAAAAGAATCTAAAACTGTAACTTTTTTGTAAATTATGTAAGTAATTGGGAGAAGTATAAAAATAATAATACTGCTTTCTTTAAAAAAGAAGGAAACTAGTGCTAGAAATAGGGAAGCATAAAAATATTTCTGCCCATTTTTTTCCAAAAAATGGAAATAAGACAGGAGAGATACTAGAACAAAAAAGGCCGAAGGCAACGTGGTTGGACTTGCCCCAATCCAAGACACTGCTTGATGAGAAACCGAAGAAGTAGCGAAAAAAATAGCTGAAACAGAAGCAATTAAGAAATTCCTTGTTATTTTTTTAGCCAAAAGAAAGACCAATAAGCTATTTAGAAAATGGAATGCTAAAGCAAATACTACGAATGGGGCAGCCTGAAAAGGAAAGTTACCAAACAAGAAATATTGCAAAGGAACTGATAATGGTCTTCCTCCGCCGCCTAAAAGAGCTGTTCCGCTAAACTGCTTGAAATATTCAGGAAATGTTTGAGTCATTATATGGCCTAAAGCCATCCACTCATCCTGCTGATAGAAAATCTGAAATAGCTGATGGTAAGCTACTAAAATAATAGCGAATAAAATTACCGAAAAAATAATCAGTCTGTTAATTTTCATACATTTATATAATCAAAGTTTGGGATAATGCCTTTTTAAAAATAATCGACCAATCAAATTTAAGTCCCATTCTGGCTGCGTTGTTTTTATATATTTCGTAATTTTCTTTTTTAAGAATTGTTAAGACCGCATCTTGAAACTGCTTTATGTCGTAATCTATAGCAATACCAGCCTTTTCTTTTTGAATATCAAATGCAATCGAAGGAACCTTTGTAATAATAACCGGCAAGCCGCATGCGAGATACCATTTTGGTTTCCCAGGATCGGAATAATAAGTAAAACTATTCTTATCGGGAAGGTAGGGTGCAACCGCTATTCCGGAACCAGTTAAAATATCCTCTACTTTAGACGAATCTTTTATATATCCTAAAAACTTAACATTATTGAGCCCTAAGCTCTTTGCTTTTTCTTTAAGTTTTTCCAGATATTCACCGTCTCCTATAATTGTGAATTCCAGTTTTTTTACCAGCTTATTGAGTCCAGGAAGAGCTTCGATAGCCAGATCAATCCCTTGTTTTTCATATATACCCCCTAAATAAACTATATTTTCTTTTTTTATTTGTAAGATTTTTTTTTGCTTTATTCTTAGAGAGTGATTCCCGTCAGGGACTATTATTATTTTTTTCATCTTTTTTTGAGCAAAACCGGAAGCAAGCCACATCTCCTGCGTTCGTCTTGTCCCAATCCATATGACATTTGCATGGTAGCAGCAGAACTTTTCCATAGCGTGGTATATATAATTTAATATTCGATTTTTAAAACGCGCCGGACTGTAGTCAATGCTGTAATATATGACTTTTTTGACTCTCCCCATTTTTCTTAGCAAAATTCCGAAAAATGCGTTTAGAGGATTATAGCCAAAGAACAGATCGTATTTTTGACCAATAAAAATTGTCCATTTCAATGTGTATAAAAAATCCTTAATATATAATAAGATATCCGGCAAAAACCAATGAAAGGCGTTGTTTTCTTTCACCAACAAATTATTCTTAAAATATTCATATCTCGAACTAAAATTGTAAGATTCTTTTCTCAAAAGAAGAGGATGTGAAATAAAAAGTATGTCTGTGTTATAGTTTTTTAGCAAAAAATCTCTAAGTTCATATGCGGAACCTGCCTCGTAGAATTCGTGAAGGGAAATTGCCACACTGATTTTTTTATTATTCTTCATTTAATCATTATACAAACCCAAGCCTTTAAACATGTAATAGTAATAGCTCGGTCTGACACTTCTTGTAATTTTAGGAAGAAATTCACTATCTGAAATTTTTCTAATTTTTTCCTGAATGTATCTTCTCTTTTCCAAAGTTTTTTTAATATTTAAAAGGTTCCAAATAATTGCCCCCTGAACAGCAAAGGCAATTCTAAATTTTCCGGTCAATAGGAAAAGGAGAAAGATTGCCTGGTAGACTAAAAGAGTCAGGGGTAATACTGTTATTATATTTACTGTTGATAAATTTTTAAGATAAGTTAAAAGTCTATTTTTAAATGAGTGGAATTGTATGTACGCTCTGGCAATTTTTTTCGAAGTTCCTGCCCCCTTATGGTAAACCTCTGTATCCGGGGTATATATAATTTTATAACCGGCAAGCCATATTCTGTGACACAGATCAGTCTCTTCAAAATATGCAAAATAATCCTTATCGAATAATCCGGTTTTCTCAAGAACGTTTTTTTTGAAAAGAAGACAGGCTCCTTTGGCAGAATAGATCTCCATGCTTTTATTGTAAATTGGAAGCTTTGAGTCCTTCTCCCGACCAAAGTGATACGAAACCCCGCTTCGGACAAAAAAAGTTCCAATGGAATCTATTAAATTAGTATTCGGATACATGAGAAGTTTTGGCATAACCGCTCCGATATTTTTCTCCTTGTAAATAGCTACAACCATGGCAGACAACATATTTTCTTTAACAATTGTATCTGTACTTAAAAGTAAAATTAATTCCCCTTTTGCTTTTCGTATAGCCTCTTCATGACCTTCGGCATAACCTAAATTTTTTGAATTTTGAATAATCTTCATCCCCGGGTACATTTTTTTGGCGTATTCCAAAGAATTATCGGTTGATGCATTATCTACAAAGATAATTTCTTTATTTTTATAGGAAATTTTTAGCAAAGAGGAAAGGCAATCTTCCAAAAGAACTCTACCATTCCAATTTACAATTATTATTGTAACCAGAGGATTAAGCATATCTTTCGAAGAATTCGCCCGCAGATTTAGCGACATAATCTATATCTCTGTCGGTAAGGGCTTGATGGCAACCCAATAATAAAGAAGATGCCATAATGGTATCTGCATTTTTTAACGATCCGCTAACCTTAAATTTAATATCTTTATAAACAGGATGCCTAACGATATTTCCTGAAAAAAGTACCCTTGTCTGAATTCCTTTAGATTCCATATGTTTCAAAAAATTATAACGAGTGAAAGGCACATTTTTTTTAACCGTCAGAGGAAAAGCAAGCCAATTCGTTTCTGCTCCTTCCAAAAGATAAGGAAGGACAAACCACTTCTCATATTTGCTAAAGAATTTTTTAAGTTTTTTAAAGTTATGGGTACGTTTCTTTAGGAAACCATCCAGCCTTCCTAACTGTACAAGACCAAATGCCGCAGCTGCCTCATTCATTTTTAAGTTATATCCAAGCTCTGAATAAAGAAATTTTGCATCATATGGAATTTCGTCTATGGAGAAATTGAATCTATTTTCGAATGCTTCCTTATCATTTCCTACTCTACCCCAATCACGAAGAGTGTAAATTCTATCCCTTAGTTTTTCGTCGTCTACCAAAACCATTCCGCCAAATCCAAGAGCTGTAATTATGTGTGATCCATAGAATGACGTTGTTGTTAAATCGCTATAGGAAGCAGCAGTTTTGGAATTAAAATAAGGAGCGAATGTGTCGCAAGAATCATCTATCAAAATAAGATTATGTTTATCTGCTATTTTTCTAAGTCTTGGCATATCACAAACTCCCCCAACTAATTGCGGGACAAAAATAATTTTGGTTTTTTTTGTAATAGCTTTTTCTACCAAATTTTCATTAATAGTATATCTGCCAATTACAGTATCTATGAAAACAGGAACTAAATTATTATGGATAATGGAGGAAACAGTAGTTGAAAATGTGCAAGCCGGAGTAATTACTTCAGCGCCTTTCGGAAGATGGAGACTTTGAATCGCAAGGAGATCTGCTGAAGAACCGGAGTTTACGGCTATGCCGTATTTTTTCCCAAAAAGCTTAGCAACTTTTACCTCAAATTCTTTAACTAATGGCCCTGAAGCTAACCATTTATTATCCATTGACCGCATTACTGCCTGCTTCTCCTCGTCTCCATACACTGCCTCTGCATACAATATTTTTTTGGTTATAGTCTCCTGATTGCTTTTCAACATATCGTAGATACCCAAAGGGTACAAGGGTTATTCTAACGGATGGTAAAATAGTTTGCAAGAGATGTTATAATGATAAGAATGACGAAAAATATTTCTTCTTTAATTACTGGAGGGTATGGATTAATTGGTTCTGCTCTTGCAAATGTTATTTCTGGTGATATTACTATTCTTGCAAGATCAAAAAACCATGAAGAACGCATAAAAAGAAAAGACGCGAAAATAATCATAAAAGATCTTAAGGATCTCGAAGCAAAAGATTTAGAAGGAATTGATATCATTTATCATTTAGCCAGCACTGTTGACAATTATAATGTACTCACCAATCCATATCTCGACGTTGAAACAAATATTAATGGCACCATCCGGCTTTTGGAAATATGTAAGAATTTTAAAAAGAAACCTAAAATAGTTTTTCTCTCAACCTTTTTTGTGTATGGAAACGAATATGATAAAACAAAAATTCCTATCAATGAGGACTCGAAAACAGAACCTCTGGCAATTTATCCTGCAACAAAACTTTGCGCCGAAAGTATTATCAAACTTTATTCACGTCTTTATAAAATCCCATATCTTATATGCAGACTGACAAATGTATATGACGAAAAGGAGGATTTTGATAATAAAAAAAAGGGCGGATTAAATTATATGATAATGCAGGCAGTAAGGGGAGAACGCTTGTCTGTTTACAAAGGAGGCAATTTTCTTAGGGATTACATTTATCTTGACGATGTGATTAGCGCCATAAAATTCCTCGAAGAAAAAAGTATTACAAATGACACTTATCTAATAGGCTTTGGCAAACCTTTTCTTTTTAAAGATATTATCAATTACTTACACGAAATAACAGGAAAAAAATCAGAAATAGTCGAAATTGAACCACCGGAATTCCATAGAGCCGTGGGGATTACAAATTTCGTTGCTGATACATCAAAAATTTCTCAACTTGGTTGGAAACCGACAATAGATTATAAAGAAGGAATAAAACGAATTGTCAACAAATACAAATTAATAATCTAGTTTTTTAACTATTTTAGCGGGATTACCGGCGGCGATAGAATACGAAGGAACATCTTTTGTTACGACGGCA
>JBBTZX010000060.1:0-6030 GCA_038061125.1 Patescibacteria group bacterium
TTGAAGGATTTTTGAAAATTAGAAGAACGCCTTTTGACGGACCCGTGCTGTTATTTGCCGCAGTTGCTCTTCTTTCGGCTCTTTTGTCTATAAATAGAATTGACTCTTTAACCGCTTTCGTCCCTTTGCTTTTGGGTGTATTTTCCTATTTCGCCATTGTCAATGTTGCCAAAGAAAAAAGTTCCCTGATGTTTATAATTTCATCTTTCGCAACCGGTTCCCTTGTCGTATCCGCCCTTTCCGTTCTTGCTTTTTTTAAGATTTATCTTCTTCCGTATAATTTCACGCAGATAGAAAGCTTTACATCTTTCGGATCGCTTTTGGATCAAAGCATTTATCTAGGTATTGCGTTATTTGTTTGCGGATATTTCGTCATGCCTGTTATAGACAAGCCTTCCGGAATAAAAGCCAAAAACATCGCTTTTGGCGTCCTGTCTTTATGTTTAATACTGGCTCTTTTCGTATCAATCTATCAATTATTTACCACCCAAAAACCCATCATTCTTCCTTTCCAAACAGGTTTTCAGACGGCTTTTGCCTCAATATCCCAGGACGCGTCAAGAATTGCCCAGGGATTTTTCTTAGGCAGCGGATTTGGAACTTACGCAACTGATTTCACACGCTTTAAGCAGGCGATATTTAATCAAAGTTCTGATCTTTGGAATTTAACGTTTTTAAGATCTTCAAGTTTCGTTTTAGAACTTTTGGCAACCACAGGAGTACTTGGATTTTTAGCCTATTTATATCTTGGGCTAAAAGGTTTCAAAGAAGCAATTGCGTCCAAAAAGGATGAGGGAAATGCTGCTGCGCTAGCTTTGGTTATATTATTCATCGTTTCCCTAATCTTACCATTTAGTTTCATCAGCCAAACTCTTATTTTTATTCTTCTTGGATTATTGGCAGTCGGTCAAGGACTAAAAACGGAAGAATCGTTGAGATTTTTTGATGTGGAATTCCAGCTGGTTGAGTTCAGAAAAGGTCTTATTGCTGCTGAAAGCAGTGAAAGAAAACATGAAGCAAACAGGATCTTGCCTATTTCTTTCTTCGTTTTGATACTTGCTATCGTAGGGGTTGTCGGATTCGCAAGTTTTCAATATATTTCGTCCGATATAAAATTTCAGAGTTCTCTTGTTTTCGCATCCGCAAACAATGGTTTGGAAACTTACAAAGCACAAGCTGATGCCATAGCAGTATTTCCGTATCGGGATTCTTTCTATCGGGTTTTTTCCCAAACTAATCTTGCTTTGGCAAATGCCTTTGCCGCACAGCAGCCGAAGGGCTCAAGTCCTAGTGCGCAAACCCAGCAAACAGTAAGTACTCTGATACAGCAAGGGATTAATGCCGGACGAAATGCCACTACCAATTCTCCCCTCACTGCTGTAAATTGGCAAAATCTGTCTTCTATCTATAGATCGTTAATCGGTGTTGGGCAAAATGCTGAAAACTTCGCGATCGCAACCCAACAGCAGGCAGCTCTTCTTGATCCGAATAATCCACAGGAATATATTAATTTAGGCGGTATTTATTATCAGTTGGGACAATACGACAATGCGCAAAATCAATTCCAGATTGCTGTTAATCTGAAACCCGACTATGCTAACGCCTATTACAATCTCGGTCATGCTCTGGAGAGCAAAAATGATTTCACTAACGCTTTAACCCAATACCAAACAGTTAAAAATTTGGTCAGTAATGACAAGAATAGTTTGGAAATTGTCAATAAAGATATTGATAATCTAAATAAGAATAAGGCCAACGGCCAAGCTGTCTCTTCTTCAAGCAAGCTTAACTTGAGTACTCCTCAAACGCAGCTTCCTCCTCAAAGCCCACAAATACAAATCCCTGCTCCATCGGTATCCTCCGAAGCAGGGAAATGATATAGAAAAAACTTCTAATTTAATTCCTACTTATCTAGCAGGACTATGTTTTCTGAAGCAATCTCTACAATATACTGGTCTGTCTCCTCTTGGTTGGAAAGGAACTGTATCTTTTTTACCACAATCTGAACATGTGATTTCAAAAGATTGACGTTCTCCTCTGTCTCCTCCTTCCATACGAGCTTTTTTCAAAGCACGACAAGCAGGGCATCTAACTGGGGAATTTTGAAATCCCTTTTGCTGATAGAATTCCTGTTCTGAAGCAGTCCATGTAAATTCTTTACCACAATCTTTACAAGTTAATGTTTGATCTTGAAAAGCCATTTTATTCACCTCCTTTTTTACCTCGCCGAATCCCGCTAAGCGGGAGAAGGCGGGCTTTCAATAAAAATGAATATCTCTTGGTTGTTGGGGTTTTGCTGTTCATTAAATATTAAATAATTTTCTGAATTCCCATCTACCTGTACTCTGGAATCCAGAAACGGTGAGGGTAAAATCCTTTACTGAATAAGTATAAAGCATATTAAACCAAATATCAATAGGCAATTTAGCTATTGTTAATCAAGCTGTTTCTTTATACAATTTATATAAATAGATGAAAAGAATAAAGAAAAATACCGTTTACGCTTTTATAGACAGCCAGAATTTAAATCTTGGTGTTCGTTCCCTTGGTTGGAAGTTAGATTGGCGTAAATTTATACAATATTTACACAATAAATATGGCACAGTCAAGACATATTTATTTATTGGTCAAGTAGCCGGAAACGAATCTTTGTATACCTTTTTGCAAGAGTGCGGCTATATTTTAATTTTCAAACCAACTCTATATCGTCGTGCAGGAGATAAAACTATTATCAAGGGCAATGTTGATGCGGAACTTGTGCTTCATGCCATGATCCAATTCCCCAATTATCAAAAAGCAATTATTGTTTCAGGAGATGGAGACTTCCATTGTTTAATTGAATATTTGGAAGAGAAAGGGAAATTGCTTAAAATACTTGCACCAACAAAACACTATTCCAGCCTACTACGCAGATTTAATCAGAAGCAGTATATTGTTCGTATAGATTTACTACGAAAGTCTTTAGAGCAAAAAAAGACTGGCATTCGCGGTCGGTCGAAACCTTAGGCTAGTCCAGTCATCGTGATAAATTTAATATATCAAATATGAAACAAAAAGTCAAGATGAAAGATTTTGAAAATGACTATAATCCAATTTAAAATCAATATGGTAGAATAATTTAATAACTTTCGGGCTTGTAGGCAAACGGTATACCGGTACATTCGCATTGTACAGTTCCGGGTCCAATTCCCGGCAAGTCCACCTCGGTCGGGAAACGACCTCGGTGCTAAAGCCGATGCTTTAGCACACGATACGATCTAATGGGCTGGTGCTGAAAAACGAAGTTTCGAAGGGCCCGTAGTACACCGGTAGTATAACTCCATGGCATGGAGTAGAAAGGGGTCCAATTCCCCTCGGGTCCACCTCACCCCGCAAAACGGGGTTCGGTGCAGGCACAAACTTACTGAAGGTATGGGAGCGGATTAACAAGAACTCCGTTTCTTTTTATTTCAAAGTGAACATGCGGTCCGGTAGTTCTTCCTGTCATTCCTATCCATCCAAGAACTGTTTTTCCGGCAGCAACATTATCTCCTGCTGTGACATTGACAGCGCTTAAGTGTGTATAGTGCGAAGCAAAACCTCCGCCGTTATCTACCCATACATCTGTCCCATAGCCGAAATTCCAAGTCCCAATACTAACTGAAGTAACAACCCCTGTTTGTGCCGCTACAATCGGAGTACCAATAGGAGCGGCAATGTCCAGCGCCATATGATACCAAGAAGCAAACTGCGACACTACACCATTAGCAGGCCATGTAAATCCTAAAGCTGATATTGAAACCGGTCCTTGCGCTATATATACCAAACGCCTTATGAATGGCTGTTCCGAAGGCTTTACTCCGTCCGGAACAATCAGTGTCTGCCCCTCAACCAAAGCAAATGTCTCGGGATTGGCAAAGTCATTAAACGGAAAATCAACTATTTTCTGCGCATCGCTGTCAAGTTTTTTGGCGATTGAATAAACGCTATCTCCCTTCTGAACTTTATACTCTATGCCTGTAACAGGCAGGATTTTTAAGCTATCCCCAACCGTAATATCGTCACCGGTTAAATCATTTTCCCAGCGGATTGTATCTACAGAGATGCCAAATTTTTGCGCAATCGTGGAAAGCGTATCTCCTTTTTCAACAGCATAGGTCAATGTTTTATCTCTTGGTTTAGAGGATATGTCGGTTTGGAAGATGTTTTCACCTACTACAATTGATTCTTTTGAAGACGGCGAGCTTATTTTGGGCGAAGAATTGCTGGAAGAAAAAACCGGGAAAGTATCTGCCAAAAACGGGGATATCAAAACTCCAATTCCCAACACCATTATTGCCGATAAATGCATAAAAGGCCTGTTATACCGGCCTCTTTTAATCGTAAACAGCTTAACAAGCGAGTTTTTATTGTTCTCAAAAAAATAGGAAACGGAAAGTACCTTTTTTTGCAGATAAGAATAGAAGAAAACTAAAAATTCTTGAAATTCCAAGAAGAAGTTTCTAACAAATCTAAGAATAGCGGGAAAAATTATATTCTTATTCACGTTTATACTCCTTCGCTTTCAACATACAAATTTATAATACCTCGAAGCTTTGAGTTTCAAACAATTTTAGCACAGTAGAACTCTTTTTGAAAGCTACGGAAGTATATACAGAATTTCAAACTCAAAGCGAAGTGGTATATTCTCAAGTTTAGGATTTTCCCAAAGTTTCCAGAAATTCCTCATTAGTTTGTGTCTTGGAAAGTTTTTCAACTAAAATACTTGTCCGTTCTTCCGGACCAAGCATATCCAGCATTCGGCGCATTGTAGCAACTCTTTTCAAATCCTTTTCCGATAGCAGAAGCTCTTCCTGGCGTGTTCCCGATCGTGCGACATCAATACTTGGAAAAATTCTCCTGTCCGATAATTTTCTGTCCAGATGCAGCTCCATATTACCGGTACCCTTAAACTCTTCGTAGATAAGATCATCCATCCTGGAGCCTGTTTCAACCAAAGCTGTACCTATGATAGTTAAAGATCCGCCTTCCTGACAATTTCTTGCCGCACCAAAGAATCTTTTTGCCGGCCACAAAGCAGCCGGATCAAATCCTCCTGACAGAGTTCTTCCTGATGGTGCAACTGAAAGATTGTAGGCACGAGCAAGTCTGGTAATAGAATCCAAAAGAATAATAACGTCAATACCTAACTCCACCAGTCGTCTTGCTCTATCCAAAGTTATCTCGGCAACTCTTGTTTGGTTATCCGGCGGCTCATCGAAATTTGACGCAACTACATCTCCTTTTACAGACTGGCTTATGTCGGTAACTTCCTCCGGCCTTTCTCCAATTAATGCCGCCATCAGATGCGCTTTGGGATAATTTTGAGCAATACCTGCGGCAATTTCTTTAAGAATAGTTGTTTTTCCTGCCTTCGGAGGAGAAACAATCATTCCTCTTTGTCCGAAACCAATCGGAGCAACCAGATCCATCATCCTGGTTGACAAAGGAAATTTGCCTGTTCCCAACATGATTTGTTTCTTGGGATATATCGGAGTTAAATCATCAAAAAAAGGTCTTCTCAAGGAATCGTCTGCGGGAGCATCGTTAACTGTCTCAACTTTCAATAAGCCGAAGTAACGTTCCGTATCTTTTGGCGGCCTGCCAACGCCCTTTATCAAATCCCCGGGCCGAAGCATAAATCTTCTGATTTGAGATTGGGAAATATACACATCACGGCTTGAAGGAATAAATTTAGGCCGTAAAAATCCGTGTCCTTCAGGCTGAATATCCAAGATTCCGGAAACTGGTTCCGTAGGGCCCTGTTGAGGCAGATATTGAAAGCTTGAAGCTTGTACATTTCTGTTAACAGGCTGTACTGGTGTTGTTGGGATTGGTGTTGGCGCTGGTGTTGGTGTTGCTGCCGCCGGTGCTACAGGAGCGCCTACTATTTCATCAACAGATTGAGATTTTGGTGTTTTTTTATATGGCATAAGCTAAGAATTTAAAATATATTTATAGGTTCAAATAAATTTGGTGGAAATTGTTTTATCGAAGAAAAATTCTAACCAG
>JBBTZX010000061.1:0-2325 GCA_038061125.1 Patescibacteria group bacterium
CCCGAATATAAAAGCAGACCGTTAAAGCCCCATCCGATATTTTTAGGCTTCATAAACGCCTGCGGATTAGCATAAAGACAAATTGGGGTTGAGAAAACTCTATTCTTATCGTATAATATCAATATGATTGCAAAAATTAATTTCGTACCGGGGGATATAATAAAAGTTTACGAGAAAATAAAAGAAGGAGAAAAATCCCGTATCCAAATTTTTGAGGGTACGGTTTTGGGAATTAAAGGCAGAGCGGAAAATAAAACCTTTATGATTAGAAAAGTAGTCGGGGACGTCGCAGTTGAAAAAATATGGCCAATTATGTCTCCAAATATAGAAAAAGTTGTAGTAAAAGAACATTCCAAAAAAAGAGTCAGACGTGCAAAATTGTATTATCTAAGAAATAAGATACAGTAAGCAGCTTAGTGAAAACAAACCAAACTACGGGCAAGACAGGTGAAGACCTCGCAGAAGATTTTCTCAAAAAGAATGGTTTTAGGGTTATTGAGAAAAATTTCAGCGGAAGGTATGGGGAAATCGATATAATTGCTCTTGATAAAGATACGCTAGTATTCGTAGAAGTTAAAACAAGAACTTCAAGTCAATTCGGCAATCCTCTGGAAGCTATAACTTCTTGGAAATTAAGAACGTTAACTAAAACCGCGCAATTTTACAAATTAACTCATCAAAATCTTCCCGACAGTTTAAGAATAGACGCAGTTTCGGTAGAGCTTTTCCCAAACGGAGAATTAAAAAATATCGAACACGTTAGAAACATCAGCGGTTTTTAATTAGGAGTATTTGGTCGCGGATCAATGCGGCTTTTTCGAAATTGAGATTTTGAGCGGCAATTTTCATTTCTTTTCTTAATTTTTTAATTAAATCTTCTTTTTCATCAGGAAGCAATACTTCTTTTTGGGAAAGATTAGTTAGGAAATCCAAACTATCTTTATATTTCTTACTTTCCGTAATCTCTTCATCAATTAATTTTGCCCTTATTCCTTTTTGAATTCCTATTGGTTTTTTATGATATTTTTTATTATATTTAAGCTGTATATTTCTTCGTCTTTCAACTTCGTCAATGGCATTTTTCATTGAGCGGGTTTCAACATCGGCATACATAATAACTTGAGAGTCAATATGTCTGGCAGCTCTTCCCATGGTTTGAATAAGTGACGTCCGGCTTCGTAAGAATCCTTCTTTATCTGCATCCAAAATCGCAACCAAAGAAACTTCCGGTAAATCCAAACCCTCACGGAGTAAATTAATTCCAACCAGCACATCATATTCACCCTTTCTTAACCTATCTAAAATATCTTGTCTTTCCAGAGTTTGAATGTCAGAGTGCAGGTAGGCAACTTTAATATTCTGTTCTTCCAGATATGAAGATAGTTCCTCTGCCATTCTTTTGGTTAATGTCGTAACGAGAACTCTTTGTTTTTTGGAAACTCTTTTATTGATTTCGTCAATTAGGTCTATAATTTGACCTTTTGTGGGCTTAATTGTTATTTTCGGATCAACAAGATTAGTCGGGCGGATCAATTGTTCGACAATTCCATTTTTTTCATTAGCAAGGGATAATTCGTATTCATCCGGAGTAGCGCTGACATAAACGATTTGATTTAGTCTATGCATCAATTCTGCGAATTTAAGAGGCCGATTGTCTAGGGCCGAAGGCAGACGAAATCCATAGTCTATTAATGTTTGCTTCCTTGATTGATCACCGTTGTACATCCCTCTTAATTGCGGAAGAGTTATGTGGGATTCATCGACAATTGTCAAAAAATCTTTTGATGCGTGGTTAAAATAATCTAAAAGAGTATAAGGCGGCTGCCCCGGAATTCTTCCGTCAAAATATCTCGAGTAGTTCTCTATTCCGTTTACATAACCAACCTCTTTTATCATTTCCAGATCAAAATTTGTTCTCTGTTTTATTCTTTGAGCCTCCAAAGTTTTGCCGGACTGCTTCAATAGCTCAACTTGTTTTTCCATATCACTTTTAATCATTGGGAAAACATTGCTGTAAGTTTGCGGATCAGTCATATAATGTTTGGCAGGATAGATTACGGTTCCTTTTAGAATGCAAATTACATCTCCGGTTAAAGGACTGAACTCGGATAGCTTGGTTAGTTTGTTATTCGTTAGTTCGATTCTGATTCCCGTATCCTTGTATGCCGGGTATAAATCTATAGTTTCGCCTCTTAATCTGAAACTTCCTCTTTCGAAAGCGTAATCGTTTCTTTCGTACTGCAAATCAGTAAGACGTAACATAATTAATTTTAAATTAACTTTCATTCCGGATTTCAATTCAAGAACAAATTTTCCATATTCAAC
>JBBTZX010000062.1:0-11255 GCA_038061125.1 Patescibacteria group bacterium
AGAAAAATCTTATTCATAAGAAGATTATACTAGAAAAATATTAACCATACAATGTTGTTATGCAATTCCAATTAAGGTAAAATAGCATTGTATTTGCCGCCATCGTCTAGTGGTCTAGGACATCACCTTCTCAAGGTGGAGATCGCGGGTTCGACTCCCGCTGGCGGTACTACTAAAACGAGAAGGTTTGTGAGCTTGCTCCGAGCTTGCCGAGTCACTCCCGTACGCGGCACAAATCTTATAGTTTGCTATTAACTTTGTTCTTTGGTAAAATCTAGCGATGATGGAACGTCTAGAGACAAGATTAAATGAGCATGATCGTTTAGAATTAGCAAACAAAAAAAGACAATTTGGATGTGCTATTAGAGCGTTGGAATCCGCAACAGGGGTTATGGCATCTAATGACGAATTAAAAATGAGACTAGCTATGGTAGAAGCTAGTCTATCAAGGAATGATATAAAACTAAATACTCCCAATCCTGATGATATACCAAGGAGAATTGAAGAAGCCGAAGAAGCAGATAGACAAGGGTTAATGGCTCTAATTGAGAGGTTCAAAGCCCATAACACACCTTTAGGGAAAGCCTTAAGGCAATATACCGCTGTGAGACAAATCCTAACTCCGGCTGATATAGGATCTAAAAGTTTAGATAAATCACAAGTCTTGGCAATGAGTCATAACCACATAGCACATGTTATTGTATCCGATGGTGGTTTTCGTAGTAAGAGCGACAACGAACCAGTTAGTTTTTTTCCAAATAGTCAATTTGAAGCAATAGTTCTAATTCCACGAGTTTCGCACTTGATGTAATTTTATGTACGCTTAAAGGGTGGGTAAATCATTGTGTACAAAAGAATTGATACGCTTCTTGGGGTACGGCGTAATTAGTCTGCTTGGTGAGGGAGTTGAGCATGAAGAACCGCATGATGAGATACAGCTTCGCTTCCATTCTTTATTAATGGTTTCGTAAGAGCAACTCCCAAAGCTTCATCCATATGGGAAACAAAGACAAATTTCAGATCTCTTAAAACTTCTTTGGGAATGTCTTCCAAATCCTTTTTATTTTCTTTTGGCACAATAATTGTTTTCAGTCCTGCCCGATGAGCTGCAATTACTTTTTCTTTAAGTCCGCCGATTTCCAAAACCCTGCCTCTAAGAGTCATCTCCCCTGTCATTCCGACCTTCCTATTGACCGGAATTTTTGTCAAAGCAGAAATTATAGCTGTTGTTATGGCAACTCCGGCAGACGGTCCATCTTTGGGAACTGCGCCTTCAGGAACATGAATATGAACATCTATTTTTTGGTAAAACTTTTCCGCAAGCCCTAAATTATTGGCTCTAGCTCTTATGTATGACATAGCAGCCTGGCAGGACTCCTTCATTACATCGCCTAACTGTCCTGTGAGCAAAAGTGTTCCCTTTCCCGGCATAAGCGCTACTTCAATAAATAAAATGTCTCCTCCGGCTTCTGTCCACGCAAGACCCGTAGACATACCAACCTCGTCTTTTTTCTCCAAGATGCTTGAGCTAAATTTAATTGGTCCCAAAAACTTGGGGACTCCCTTTGAGTCAACCGTTATTTTTTTGGTCTTTCCTTCAGCTATTTTCTTAGCCACTTTCCTAAATATGGCTGCTATTTGTCTTTCCAAACTTCTGACTCCGGCTTCTCTTGTATAATGCTGCGCTAAAAAACGGATTGCGTCATCTGCAACGCTAATCATCTTATCTGTTAAGCCGTGGTTTTGCATTTGTTTTTTTAGCAAGAAGTCCCGAGCTATCCTGAACTTTTCATCCTGCGTATAACCTGCGAAATGAATTATTTCCAGTCTATCTCTTAATGCGGGGGGAATTGTATCCAAAATATTAGCAGTTGTTATAAACATTACATCGGAAAGATCAAAGTGAACTTCAAGATAATGATCGGAGAATTGATTGTTTTGTTCAGGATCTAAAGCTTCAAGTAAAGCAGAAGACGGATCTCCTCTGAAATCTGCGCCAACTTTATCTATCTCATCTAACATGAAAACTGGATTTCTTGTCCCCGCATCTTTAATGCCCTGAATAATTCGTCCGGGCAATGCGCCAACATAAGTTCGCCTGTGTCCTCTTATCTCCGCCTCATCTCTAATTCCTCCTAAAGATACCCGCACAAACTTTCTGCCCAGCGCCCGGGCTATAGATTTCCCAATCGATGTCTTACCAACACCGGGTGGTCCGACAAAACAAAGTATCGGGCCTTTCATTTTGGAGGCTAATTTATGAACTGCCAAATATTCAAGAATTCTCTCTTTGATTTTCGTCAGTCCGAAGTGATCCTCATTTAGAATTTTCTCTGCCAATTTAATATCGACATTATTTTTGCTTTCTATGCTCCATGGAAGACTTACCAACCAATCCACATAATTTCTGATATAGCCTGCTTCCGGATTGTATTGCGTCATTTGAGACAGTTTCTTGATTTCTTTTCTTACTTTTTCTTCAATATCTTCGGGCATTTTCGCTTTCTTCATTTTATCCAGAAGCTCTTTTATTTCGCCGTCCTCATCATTTTCTCCAAGCTCTTTCTCTATAGTTTTGAGCCTTTCTCTAAGAATTGCTTCTCTTGCGCCCTTCTCGAATCTTTCTTGAGTTTTACTGGAAATACGCCTTTCAAGCTCCAAAATTTTAATCTCTTTTGCCAAAAGTTCTGTAATTTTTTCAAGTCTTGCTCTAGCGTTATTTATTTCCAAAAGTTCTTGTTTGTCTGTAGGTTTTATATCCAAAACAGAGGATATAAGATCTGAAAGCTCAGAAGGAGAACTGTCAGACATAATATTCATAAACACCATAAAATCAACAGATTTTCCTATATTCATCGCACGTCTGAATTCATTGGTCAGATGATTACATAAGGCTTTTATTTCAGGTGTGTTTTCAACTATGTCCGGAGTTTCAATAATTTTGGCCAAAAAGAAGGGATCGTGTCTTTCAACGGAGAGAATTTTTACTCTGGATATACCTTTAACATGAGCGTTTATTTCTCCTTCTGTTTTTATCATTCTCTGGATGGTGGATAATGTGCCGACCGAATAAAAATCATCCGGATTAGGATCGTTGAGCTTGGAATTTTTCTGAAGCACGAAACACACAGTTCGTTCGCCTCTAAATGAAGCTTCCAAGGCAGCTAAGCTTTTTGGCCTCCCAAATGTCAGAACTGAATCCGTATTTGGGAAAATCACGCCGTCTCGAATTGGAATTAAAGGAACTATTTTCTCCATATTTATTTTACCTGCACTATTGGCAATCTAACAGACCATCTGCTAAATGTCAAGCCCTCAAACCCATATCTTATTTATTATACAAGCAAGCGTTATCCGCCCACAATCCCCTTTTATTTTCTCTTGCTTCTTTTTCTTTTTCGATAAATTCGTTTCTGTATTTATATTGATTGTCTTTATAAGTATATTCATGCGCATATCCTTTTTCAATCATCAATTTATTAAAGTTAGTTCCGTCCTCCAAGAAAACATATCGCAAAAGTCTATGATATTGATCTACATCTCCGCTTGCTGCATCCGGCTCAAGAAGAACCATTCTGCTTTGCAGAATTTCTTTGGCTTTATTGGAAGCTTCAATTCCAAAACACTGAACCGGTTTTCTTGGATCAACAACTTCCGGCGTATCAATCCCGATAAGCCTTATTGTTTCTTCTTTATTATTTATCAAAACTTTTATCGTATCCCCATCAATTACCCAAACTGTCTTATATGGTCCTTCTCTATTTGTTATTGAAGATAAATTAACTCTATTCTTGTTAAGATTGCCTGTAAAAAATCCTCCAAAAACAAACAAGCTAGCGAAAAGAAGAATATAAATATACAGAAATTTCCTACTTAACATATTGAAGTATAAAATCGTGCTGAGCATTCAGGTCAAGACCCGTTTTGTCGTTATAGTTTTAGGGTAAACGACGGTCTAAAACCATTACGTCTTTATAATTTTATCGTAATTATCATTATCTGATATTAGAACTTCTCTCAAATTGATGGGCAATTTCCATGTACCCGCCAAGAAATCTTTATTATTACCTTTTGCAATGACATCAAGGGAGTCACTAAAGCCAATTGCTTGAAAATCGAGCCTTTTTCTTAAAACGTTTACTGTTTCATCAAGAATTTTTATGTTAGTGTCTACCCACGAATACACTCCAGCAGTCGTAAAATCTTTCTCCTTTTTAGCATGTGGGTCGTAGGTTGATTCGCCTCCGTATCTACCAACTTCTCGAAAATCATCAAATATTTTTACTTTTCTTAAAAAATCACCACTGACGAAAACTAAATCAAACTTAGAACAGTATTTTGCTAGCACAATAAGATCATGGGTTTTTAAATAAGCTTTTTCCTCTTGAACCATTAGCGCCTTGAAATACTTCTCTATTGCTTGTTGCCCAAAGTATCCGGCGCGGGAAGCGAAACCGTACCCAGAAAAATTTATTAAACGAGCCAATAAATAATCTCTATCTGCTTCCAAACTAAATACCGAAAATGGTTTATCTGTCGTAATAGTTTTCATATTATAAATAACGAGGGTGCGATACCATACCTACTCATGCTTGCTACGGGACTAGGATTCGAACCTAGATACGCAGATTCAGAGTCTGCGGTCCTACCATTAGACGATCCCGTAATGCGTTTCAATTTTACCAGATAACCTCTCTTACCACAAACCTACTTTCTGATATAATTCAGTTATGAAGATTCTTTTAACCGGAGCTAGTAGTTATGTTGGCGCCAGACTTTTTCTTGATTTGAGTAAAAAGCTTGAAGTAGTCGGAACATATCACGGAAATAAACTTTCAGAAAAGCTTATTCATCTTAACATTACGGACTCCGAAGAGATTAAAAAGGTCATTGATGAACAAAAACCAGAAATCATTATTCATGCAGCTTCGAACGCAAATGCAAGATGGTGCGAAGCAAATCCCAAATTAGCTATTGCCCTAAATCAAGAACCTACCCGAAATATCGTAGAATCTGCCAATAGCTTTAACGCTAAAGTAATTTTTATATCCTCATATGCGGCAACTATGCCTAATAACATATATGGTAAAACAAAATATCAAAGCGAGAAATATGTAGAACAAACAAAGAAAGGATTTATAATTATAAGACCATCCCTTCTCCTCGGTTTTAGCCCCAATACGATAAATGATAGACCTTTTAATAGAATATTAAAAAACTTAGACTTAAAAACTGAAGCAATTTATGATACTTCATGGAAATTCCAGCCCTCCTACTTAGGGCATGTTTCAGAAATTATAGCGCAAGTTATTGAGAGGCATATCCTAAACGAGACGATCTCTGTGGCAGTTCCTGAAATTAAAACAAGATACGATATAGCGAAAGATATTCTGGGAGCTTTCGATATCGAGGTTAAGTCTATTGATAAAAAAGATACTACTAATGTTATCGTTGATGATCTAAAAGCATTACGAATTTTGAAACTTCCTCAATACAGTTATGAAAAAATAATTAGCAAAATTATTGATGAAATTAAACACAGAGAACTTTTTTCAACAATTTAACTGGAACTATAACGACCAAATGTTTCTTGACCCGCATGCTCAGCTTTTTTCCAACTTCAAAAATCTGCATTAAGATGGTCAACCCAAATTTGGATTCCAACTTTTGATATACTATTTTTGTGAACATAAAACAATTAAAGGGAGTTGAGGGCGCTAAGCAAGCAATAGGTCTCACTGTAGTTATTGATATTATGCGTGCAGCAACTGTTGCAGCATATGCATTCGATCGAGGCGCAAAGAGTATTATTCCCGTTTCAACAAGAGAAGAAGCATTTGCTTTAAGAGATGAAAATCCGGAATTTCTTCTTATGGGAGAAGTAAATGGAATTAAAATTGATGGATTTGATTTTGGAAATTCTCCTTCTGAGATATCGAAAGTGGATTTAAAAGAGAGAATACTCATACAAAGAACTACATCCGGGACACAAGGCTTGGTAAATGCAATCCTTGCGGATACAATCATTTTTGGCAGTTTTGTGACCTGCTCAGCAATTTTTCGCTTTATTCAAAAAAATAATTTTTCTGATATTTCAATCGTATCTATAGATAGCGAGGACGAAATATTTGGACATGCTCTTGAGTCGTTAATCATGCAGGGACAGTTTGACAAAGAAAAAGTGAGAAAAGAACTTTATGATGATCCCGGCGTAGAATGGTTCGTTGACCCTCTCAAACCAGATTTTCCCAAAGAGGATATAGATTTTGCACTAGATTTTGATAAATTTGATTTTGTCTGTTTGGCAAAAAAAATTAACGATCAACTCATTATAAATAAAGTTAAAATATAGCTTTTAGTAAGAAATAGCGTAGTCCATAAAATAAGCTAATTTTATAATTCGATTGCGAGACGAATCATGTCAATACATTTAATACCATTCTCTATAATTTCTTCCTTATAATATTTAGTGAAGAAGTTTTTCTCAACGCCAATAATCCTAAATCCGCATTTTTGATATAAAGCCAGTTGAGATAAACTGGAGTTTCCCGTTCCAACCTCAATTCTTTTTGCGCCTTTGCTTTTTGCTTTATTTATTGCATCTAGAACCAACTGCTTGCCAATACCTTTACCTTGATATTGTCCATCTACTGCAATATTTTTTAGCTCCACCGTATCCGAAGAAAGGTTAATTAAAACGTACACTCCTACAACTTCATTATTTACATAAGAAACGTAAGTATCACTGTCATATATGTATTTTTCAATTATTTTCTTGGAAGGATCAGCTAAGAGCAAAAGACTCCACGGTATTTCTTTTTTATCTTTTAATTTTTGGATGGTTAAATTATTCATACGTAATATTATAACTGTTTCTATAAAAAGTTCCCATATGGTGTTTCGAGAAACTCACCATTGTTATTCTAAATAAGACTATAATGTATTTATGGATGATAAAATTCTCCGAAGTTTAATTCTCCTAACCTACAAAGGCAAAGTGCTTCTTATGCATAAAACAAATGGCCCAATGGATGCAGAGAAACATCCCTGGACTTTTATCGGCGGGATTAAGGGAGAAAAAGAATCTTTTGAAAATGCGATGACTAGACGGGTAGAAAAAGAAATGGGTATCAGAATTGAAAAAGTTGAATTTGTGTCGGAAGCTTGCTATCACGCTAGGCTAACAGATGATAATGTAAATAATATAGAACGGGCGGAAAACCAGTTGCTTAATTTTTTCTCTCCTAAAGAACTAGGAAAACTTTTCCTGTCCAACACAACAGCGCAATTTATATCCAAACACAGTTCTCTTATTTAGAAACAATTGTTCCGTCTTTGGCAATTTGATCCACTTTTACAGCTATTTCATCTCCTTTTTTGCCGGATAATACTTGTTCGTGTTCAAGCTGCATCGACTCTATCGTTTGCTCAAAAGAAGCATCTTTCTTTTCAAACTTTACCTTATCTCCAACCCTCAAGCCTTTCTGAAGTTTTATAACTACGACTCCTATCTTGTCGTAGTAATGAATAACTTTACCAATTAAATCCTTTTTATCCATTTCTTTTTCACCCCCTTTTCCAAAAATTACCTGAATAGCCTTATTACGTATGGAAAGAAGATAAGGAAACCAACTATTACGGAACTAATTGCCGTAAGCATAACCGTTCCTGCTGCTACATCTTTGGCTATTTTTGCTTCCTTGCTGTGTTCTTGACTTATAAGATCAACCATTTCCTCTATCGAAGAGTTAACCATTTCCGCAGAGATTACCAAAAGAATCATAATTCCCAAAATTCCCATTTCAAACGAATTGACATGCAAAATTAAGCTTGCGATAATAACGAGAACACCAACGGCAAAATGTATTCTAAGATTCTGATTATATTTTAACGCGTGGAATATACCTTCGAATGCATATCCGAAAGATTGAAGTAAAGATCTATGATTAAGCATAAAATAAATTTAAGCAATAAATCTCTTGCTTATAATATACACTATAATCGTTAAGGCTGCACCTAAGATGCCGCCTAACGCCGCTTCCGGAACCGTATGTCCTTTTGTTTTGACTCTTGACCAGGCAACTATCGGGATTAATGGTAATAACAGCCAAAACAAATGCGCTCCATAGACAATGCCTCCAGCCAGTACAAAAGCTGAAAGTGTAGCTAAATGAACACTTGCCTTAATCCACTTATTAAGAGTGTCTATAATGATCAATCCCAAAAATATACCCAGAACCGCAACAACAAGCACTTTCGGTCCATTGAGAAGCAATAACGATATTAAATAGAAAAACATTATAATTCCGGCAAAAGAAAAAAATAGCGGTCTTTGTTCTTTCTTGGAAATGTATATATCGGAAAAAAAACCTGTTAAAACTCCTGCCAAAACGAAAAGTACCACCAAGCCCATAAAAATATATGAAAACATTGTCCATTTTAAAGCGTATAAATCATTACTGCTTACTTTATCTACCAAAACATATGGGGCCGCAAGAAGAACTATTATTGGATTTGAGAGAAAGGAGATTATCCTTGCGAAAAGCATCATATAGCTAATCTTTTTAGCATTTCTATAACTTTTTCTTTTCCTGCAATTTCCAAAGACTCCGGAAGAGGCAGTCCTTTTTCAAAGCCTGTTATAATCTTATACAAAACGCTTCCTTTTGCTTTATGCATAGCTAAAACTTCTTTCATTGCAGAAAGAATTGTTGTTTTATTCCAATTTTTAATTACTAAGAGCTTTTTCAAAAGAGTTTTGGCAATGCCTCTTTCTTCCTCGGATAATTCTGGTATTTTTGGCAGAACCAAATCTTTAAATTCCTTAAGAGTTTTCATTCTGGTCTTTGCTAAATCTAAAATAAGATCCAAAGTTTTCGGATCACCTTTCAGAAAATCTGTAACATCCTTATCCTGACTGTAAAATTCCAGAAGTGAGGCTTTTAATTTTTTATTGTCCATCATCCTTACATATTCCCCATTCATCCAAGTTAATTTTTGTAAATCAAAAATGGGGGCAACTGTTCCAATATCTTTCAACTCAAACAATCTGATCATTTCTTCCATTGACATTATTTCCTTATCTCCGCCTGGATTCCATCCCAAAAGCACCATAAAATTTAGAAGCGCATCCCTTAGATATCCTTCATTTCCATAATCAAGAACTGATTCTGCTCCGTCCCTTTTGGAAAGTTTTTTCTTATCCTTTCCCAAAATAACCGGCAAATGAGCAAAAAAAGGAGGAGTCCAAGAAAAACTTTTATACAAAAGCAAATGTTTTGGCGTTGAAGAAATCCATTCGTCTCCTCTTATAATGTGAGAAATGTTC
The DNA here is from genome assembly GCA_038061125.1 of Patescibacteria group bacterium. Lineage (GTDB taxonomy): Bacteria > Patescibacteriota > Microgenomatia > Levybacterales > UBA12049 > JAUSEW01. Next base: position 9,329 of record JBBTZX010000062.1, read on the forward strand.
ATCAAATGATCATCAACTACGCTTGCTAAATGATAGGTTGGAAATCCGTCTGATTTAATAATTACAAAATCTTCTACGTCTTGGCTTTTGAATGAAATCGATTTGTTTCCGACCAGATCTGTCCAGGAGAATATTTGATTTTCCGGAATCTTCATCCAGACAGCGCCTTCTTTTTCATAAGCTAGTTTTTTATCAAGCAAGATTTTTGCATGTTTTTTATATTCATCCATTCTTTCCGATTGAATATAGGTTTCATCCGGAGGAATACCAAGAAAATCTAAAATTTCAACTATAGCTTCTTGCGCACCTTGCACAATTCTTTTTCTGTCCGTATCTTCAATACGAAGTATAAATTTGCCTTTATTATGTTTGGCGAAAAGATAGTTAAAAAGGGCTGTTCTTGTATTTCCGATGTGAGGAATTCCCGTAGGGCTTGGCGCAATTCTTACTCTAACCATAATATGTATTGATTGTACTTGAATTTTTCCCTATACTCAATATGTGTTAACCCTCAATAAAACTGCTTTGGAAATAAAAGGATTATCTAAGCTTTTAGGTATTTTCGTAGGAGTATCTGTGGCAATTTTTTTATTAATAGAGCTGGGACTTTTTATCAAAGAAAAAGTTGCCCCAACTCCCCCTCCTGCCCCAACAGTTGCATTTGGCAAATTGACTTCAATTAACTTTCCTTCAAGCGCAACAGGGAGGAAATTAACTTATTCTTTAGATACGGTAACAGGTTCTTTGCCGACATTTAAAGACAGGGAAAGAGTATATAAAATGGAGACAGTTAAGCCTGATCTTCTGGCTCTGGATAAAACTCAAAGCAAGGTCGAAAAGGTTGGATTTACCTCTAACGGTATTGCTCTTTCCGAAGATACGTATCAATGGACTGACCAAAGTCCTCTTGCCAAACAATTAATAATGAATATATTCTCCTATAACTTCACTTTATCTTCATCTTTTTTGTCCAGTCCTTCCTCCGATTCGCCAAGCAATCTAGGTAATCAAAATGACGCTTTGAATGCTACTCAAACTTTTCTATTGAATATGTCCATACTTCCAAAGGATTTAGATCTTATAAAAACAAAAAGTTTCCTCTTCTCAATGAAAGATAACGCGTTAATTCCGGCAACAAGTATTTCTAACGCTAATGTTTTAAGAGTAGATTTTTTCCAAGCAGACAAAAACAGACTGCCGATTTATTATCCAAAGCCTTTAACTTCAACGATGACGTTATTTGTTAAAAACATTCAAAATAAATTACAGATCGTTGATGGCCATTTCTTCCACCAAAATATTTCCACTCAATTCTCTACTTATCCTCTTAAAACCGCAACCCAAGCTTTTTCAGAGTTAAAAGATCAGAAAGCATATGTAGCATCTTATTCCGGCAGTAATAATAATGTCTCAATTAAAAATGTTTTCTTGGCTTACTATATGGAAGATTCCCCTCAAGATTATCTTCTGCCAATAATTATTTTTGAAGGAGACAACGGATTTTTTGCCTACGTATCGGCAGTTACGGATGAATGGATAAGTAAGTAAAATTTCCTGAAATTAAATCCAAAAGTGTCTTGGTATCCGCAAATCTATCTTCACTTTTCATAACAACAATTATAAGCTTGTGCCCGTTTTTAATTGTGGACGTAACCAAAACTCCCTGCGCTTCATCAGTAAATCCTGTTTTTATCCCGTCAACCCCGCTTATTCCCAAAAGCTTATTTAGGTTTTTAATTGAGTATATATTCTTACCCGTAACATCTGTTATGTCTATTTTTTTCGTTGAGACAATTTTGGAAAATTCTTTGTTTTCCGAAGCTTTAGATGCCAACCTTGCAAGGTCTAAAACAGTTGTGTAATCTCCATAATCATCAAGACCGTTTGTATCGGAAAAATGAGTATTATAAAGCCGAAGTTCTATTGC
>JBBTZX010000063.1:0-1208 GCA_038061125.1 Patescibacteria group bacterium
TAATGTTTATGGATAAGCTTATCCTTATTGACGGGAATGCGATTTTACATCGTGGGTTTCATGCGATGCCACCGTTTACCTCTCCTGACGGAAGACTGGTGAATGCGGTTTATGGTTTCTTCTCAATGTTTCTTAAGATTATTCAGGATTTTAAACCTTCTTATATCGTAGTCTGTTTTGATCGTCCCAAACCGACTTTCCGGAAACTTCTTTATGTCGGATATCAGGCAAAACGTCCCAAAATGTCAGATGATTTAGTTCCTCAAATTGCCATAGTTCATGAAATTCTAAAGAAGGCGAAAATTGAAATTTTTGAAGTTGACGGTTACGAAGCAGACGATTTAATCGGAACGCTTGCAACTAAGGCAGTTTCCGGAAAACTTGATGGGAAACTTGAAGTTGTTATCGTTTCAGGAGACAGAGATATGCTGCAGCTTATTAATTCTCAAGTAACAGCAGCGATGCCAATTACCGGAATTACCAATATGACTGTTTTTGATGAACGTAAGACAGAAGAAAAATATCAGGTAAAGCCTGCGCAAATAATCGATTACAAGTCTTTAGTAGGGGATCCGTCGGATAATTATAGCGGAGTTTCGGGAATTGGTCCCAAAACTGCAGTAAATCTTTTAAAAGAATTTGATACTTTGGAAAATATCTACAAAAATCTTGATAATATTCAAAAGAAAAACCCAAATTTGGCATTAAAACTCGCAGAAGGGGGAGAATCAGCAGGTCTTGCCAAAAAATTAGCAACAATTGTTACTGATGCGCCGATTACTTTGGATATAGAAAAGTGCAGTATGTTCCATTTCGATATGGCAGGAATTAAGGAAGAATTTGAGAAATTAAGCTTTAAAAGTTTATTAAAAAGACTCGAAGTAAAGAAGTCTGACTTACCAAAAGAAGACGAAAGCGAACAACTAGGACTTATATGAAGATTGCGTTAGTGCATGATTACATCAAGGCATACGGGGGAGCGGAACGGGTTTTGGAAACCTTAACTGAAATTTTTCCCAATGCTCCTATTTTTACAGCTTTTTATGACAAAAATTCAACAGCTTATGAGCATTTCAAGAATAAAAAAATCATTCCGTCTTGGGCACAATATATTCCCTTTTTTAGCAAATTAAGCAGTCCGTTAAGATTTCTGACGCCTTTAATCTGGGGAAGTTTGGATTTGTCCGGATATGACATTGTTATTTCTT
>JBBTZX010000064.1:0-3187 GCA_038061125.1 Patescibacteria group bacterium
GCGACAATTTATGTTTGGAACAGAAATAATAATCATTGATCCCGAAGGAGAATACGAAAGCCTGACTAAAACTCTTGGCGGCGAATACGTTGCCTTTACAACGTCTTCTCCTATTAAGATAAATCCGTTTGATCTTTCCGGATTATACGAAGAGGGAGAAAATGAACTCGGGCTTAAAATACTATCTCTTCGCGGGCTTTTGAAAATTGCCCTTGGAGAGATGAATGCCGCGCAAGATGCCATATTGGATAGAGCTCTGGTTGAGACATACAAAAATAAAGGCATAACTACAGATCCTGCAACGCAAAAAAAAGAGCCTCCTCTTATGGAAGACCTGTACAAAACTTTGTCCCAAATAAAAGATGAAAGCTCTCATGATTTGACGCTTCGTTTGGAAAAGTTTATTAAGGGAAGCTTAAGCGGAATATTTAATCAGCAGTCCAACTTTAACATCCAAAACCCGCTGACAATTTTCTCCCTTAAGGGACTTGAGGGAGAATTAATGCCTATTGCCATGCATATAGTTTTGGATTTCGTCTGGACAAGAGTTAGAAAAGATCTTAAGAAGAGACTCCTTATCTTGGATGAGGCTTGGTACATAATGAAATATCAGGATTCCGCATCTTTTGTCTATGGTGTTGCGAAAAGGGCCAGAAAATATTATCTTGCTCTTACCACCATAACCCAAGATGTTCAGGATTTTCTTACGACCGACTACGGAAAAGCAATTTTGTCTAACTCATCTATTCAAATTCTTCTTAAGCAAAGTCCCACTGAAGTCGACACGATCACGAAAATTTTCTACTTATCTTTAAGAGAAAAAGAATATTTACTTGCATCAGGCGTTGGGGAAGGATTGTTTTTTGCAGGCCTTGCCCACGTTGGGTTAAAAGTTGTCGCAGCGCCGTTTGAAAAAGAAATAGTGACCTCGAATCCAGAAGATCTTAAGAAAATGCAGGAAGAAATATCACAAAAGACAAATGAACCCACAAACATTAAACAAACAAACGGTATTTAGTTTGGGTAACAAAAAATATGCCCGATCAAGAAGAAAGAAAACAGGGATCTGCTCAAGGCCCTAAAAGATTTATTGACGGAATCTCTAATACCTACGGTGCAGGAAGAACGGTATTTGGATTAGGAAGGGTGGCGGCTACAGCTATATTTAGCGCAGACCCTGTAGTGTGGATTGTTATTGGGGTCATAGTTGGACTACTGTCTCTTGTTTTTTTAATGGCAATGACTGCAGCGCCCACATCTTTTTCTCCAACATCTCCCACCGTTCCCACCCCATCTCCTCTTCCAACACAGACTCCTTAGGCCTGAACTCGAATTGGCATTATGAGATGCAGAAATGAGTTGTCGTTTTCAATCTTGAAAACCCCGGGATTAAGCGGTCCTGTCATTTCAAATGAAACTTCATCCTCTTCTACGTTGGACAAAATATCCAAAAGATAACGCGCATTAAAGGCGATTTCATTTTCTTCTCCTTGCGTTTTTGCTTCTACTTCAATTGTATTTTCCCCAACTGATGGTGTATTTGCAGAAACCACAATTTTATTCTTCAAAACAGAAAGCTTAACTATGCCTGCTGTTTCTTTGGAAAAAACATAACATGCCCGAACAGCTCTTAACATTTCCTCACGGATAAATGAGGCTTTGGTGGAAAAATCTTGAGGAATTATTTTTTTATAATCAGGAAACTCTGCTTCGATAAGTCTTCCCACCAGCATTATTTCCTCTTGGCAAAACATAATTTGATTTTTTTCTTTTGAAACATAAACCCTCATGTCTTCCCCATCTTTGCTAATCGCAATAAGCTCCCTAACAACCCTTGCGGGAACAAGTATTGATATTCCCTCTTTTGTCTTTTTAAGTTTTTCCTCTTTCGTAATATTTCTTTTCAGAGAAAGTCTATATCCGTCTGTTGCAACGAACAAAAACCCCAACCCATCTTCCCCCACAGTGCTTTCCACCAGAACCCCTGACAGGGCTGTTCTTGATTGATCTTGACCGGCTGCGAAAACAACTCTCCCAAAATCATTAACTATGTCCTCTTTTTTTATTATCATTACCTCCGTTCCCTTTTCTTCGTATATTTTCGGGAATTCTTCCGAGGGAATAGTTTGAAAAAGTGTTCTTATTTTTTCTCCTTTTAATTCCAGTCCTTCTTTGGTTGTGGTTAAGGATATTTTCCCTGAGGGTATGTTGTTCAAAAGTTCCAGAAATGTTTTGGCGGGAACCGTTACTGATCCTTCTTCTTCTATTTTCGCCTGAATTTGTACTTCTATTCCTATTTCAAGATCTGTAGCACTAATATACAATTTTCCGTCCTTGGCTTTTATTAAAAAATTGGAAAGTATGGGTAACTGCGACCTTGTTGATGTAGCGTGACTTACTAGTCCTAATTTATTTTGTAAATTCTCCGAAAGTAATTGAATAACCATATTGAATTATAGTTTATCTATTTGTAGTTGTAGTAGTCTATATGGAAAAGTGGAAAAAAGCAAGAGGATGAAGCTAGATAAGATGTGGATAACCTGTTGAAAAGAATGGGGGTAAAAGATTCAAAAAATAAAACCTAAGATTGGTGTTGATAATAGTCCTTTAAAGATGAGGTTATCCCCAGCAATTCCTGCGAAAATTTTTTATCCTCAAGAAGTTTCTCTATTTTTCCCACACCATGCATGATTGTGGTATGATCTCTTCCTCCCAAAAAATTTCCTATTTCTACGAGGCTTAAGGAGAGCTCTTTTTTTAAGAGATACATGGCAATATGCCTGGCTTTTACGAGTCTTGCATCGCGTTTTTGTCCTTTTATTTGGGTGGACTTGATATCATAAAAATCACAGATGTTTTCTATAATGTCGTCGGGATGAGGCTGGGATTTGTCTTTTTCTCCGCTTTTTCCCAAAACTTCCAAAACAAGGGATGGTGTAATTTCCAGTCCTCTTACTTGTGCTTCCGTAACAATTCTTAAAAGACTTCCTTCTAATCCTCTTGCGTCCTGTTCTTTTTCCGCAATCTTTTTGGCAACATCCATTGAAAACTCCAGTCCATACTTTTTTGCTTTAATCAAAACAATGGCTGTTCTTAATTCAAAATCTTGAGGTTCAATATCAACAATAAGTCCTCCGGAAAAACGCGAGGAAAGTCTTTTTTCAATTTTTTTTATTTCAAAAGGAGG
>JBBTZX010000065.1:0-7171 GCA_038061125.1 Patescibacteria group bacterium
AAATACAAAATACTAAATACAAAATACTGCAAAACTTTAGTTTTGCTTCTAGCGCCTTTGGCTCCGCATATTACCGAAGAGCTATTTCAAAGAATCAAGAATCAAGAATCAAGAATCAAGAACAAGAAAAAAACGAAGCATAATTCACAATTCATAATTCATGATTCAATTCACGTGCAGCCCTGGCCGAAATATGACGATAAATTTTTGAAAGAAGATAGGGTTACAATAGCGGTTCAAGTAAATGGGAAAATAAGAGGTACGATAAGAGCTGAGAATTCTCGGCCAAAGGCCGATCAGCCTCTGGCTGAAAAAATAAAAAATCAAAAAGACGTTGAGCGGTTGGCGCGAGAGAGTGCTAATGTTCAGAAACATCTGGAGGGGAAGAAAATTAAAAAGGTTATTTATGTCGAAGGAAGAATTATAAATTTTGTGGTAAATTCCTAATTATTGTATGGATTTTCACGAGATCCTCAAGAGATATCTTCCGTTTTTGAAGCAGTACTGGATCCCATTGGGCCTCGGTTTCCTTGGATTGATATTCTTTGCATATGGTTTGATATCGTTGATGGATAAGTCTAGTCCTGAAGCTGGCGGGCTTATTTTTGAATCGGCAACTAACGATGTCAGTTCGAGTACCCCGCTAAACGAGGCTAAAATTATGGTTGATGTTGAAGGAGGAGTAATAAAACCGGGCGTTTACTCTTTAGCAGCTGGCGCAAGAGCTCAAGACGCTTTGATAGCAGCATCAGGACTTTCTAATGATGCGGATAGAAGTTGGGTTGAGAAAAATCTTAATCTTGCAGCAAAACTTATTGACGGTCAGAAGATTTATGTTCCCAAACTTGGAGAAAATAAAACCAGTTTAAGCGCAGGTTCTCAAGATGTTACTTCGAACCCTAGCGGAGTAAATATTAATTCTGCCAGTTCGCAGGCGTTAGCAGATTTTTTACCCGGAGTCGGTCCTGCAACAGCGCAAAAAATCATCAGCGGCCGGCCATATGGCGCAATAGAGGAATTACTTAGTAAGAAGATAGTTACGGAGAAAGTTTTTGGGCAAATAAAAGATAAGATAACGGTATTTTAGCCTTTATGTATGACCAAATCTGCCTTTATTACGATATTGGTATTCCTATTATTGTTTTTCAGCGTTAGGTTTTTTCTATTTTATAGAAATCAACCCCAGCATCAGAACGGAGAATATTTAAGCTTTGAAACTAGAATTTTGTCCTCTCCGCAAATTTTTTCCAATCAGCAAAGAATATCTGCTAATTTAGACACGGGCGAAAGAATTTTAATTACAGCTCCTATGTATCCGCAATTTGGTTACGGAGATAGTGTGCGTATTTCTGGCAAACTTCAGGTGAGAGTGCTAGACAATAAAAAGCTTATGCTGGTAATGTATTTCCCCAAAATCGAAGCTAACAAAAATGGCAAAAATTTACTATTAGCAGTCACAGGATTTGTCCGCCAAAGAGTAACCTTGCTCTTCGAAAAAAATCTCCCGCCTATATCTGCAAGTCTTCTTTTGGGAATCGTTTTTGGCATCAAAGAGAATATGCCCAAAGATTTCACCAACGATTTGAGAATTTCCGGAGTTTTGCATGTAGTTGCCGCCTCGGGAATGAACGTGACTATGGTGGGAGGATTTCTTTCCTCTATTTTCAGTTTCTTTCTGAAAAGGCAATATGCTTTGGTTTTAAGCATACTCGGTATTTGTTTTTACGCGCTTTTGGCCGGCTTGGAACCTTCGATTATCAGAGCCTCCATTATGGGGATTTTGGCTTTTCTTGCTCAAATTCTCGGTAGGCAGCGTCTGGCTGCTTACAGCTTGTTTATCGCAGCATACATTATGCTTTTTGTGTCTCCGAGCACTTTATTCGATGTTGGATTTCAGCTATCGTTTATGGCCACACTTGGTCTTATTGTAATTAGGCCGATTTTTGACAAAAATAAGAAACTTAAGAGCTTATTAAACAAGTCTTTTGTCGGTGAAGACGTGCTCACTACGGTTTGTGCTCAAGCTTCAACTTTGCCTATTCTTTTGGCAAATTTCGGGAGTTACTCATTTATTTCAGTATTTATTAACGGTCTAGTTCTCTGGACCGTGCCTGTTCTTATGACTTTAGGCGGGATCGGAGGATTGCTGGGGATAATTTTTGAACCGGTAGGGGCAATATTTCTATACTTATCCCTGCCTCTTTTATTATATTTTCAGAAAGTTGTCTCTGTTTTTGCACAAGTTTTTGGAACTTTTAATCTTACAAATTTTTCCTGGCAGTTCACTGGAGGTTATTATTTGATGCTAATTTCCTTAGTTATATTTTTTCTCCAAAGAAAACAAGCTAAAGCAGATTAAAATGTTAAAAAAAATAATTTGGTTTGGAATATTAATATTAGTAGTTTTAGGAGGTTTGTTATTTTATCAGAGGATTAAATTTTACGATGGCAAACTCCATGTGGTTTTTTGTGATGTCGGCCAAGGAGATGCAATTTTCATCCGTACCCCGAAAGGATTGGATATTCTGGTTGACGGCGGACCAAACGATAATGTGCTTTCCTGCTTGTCGAACCATATGCCGGTTTGGGATAGAACCATAGAGCTTATAATTCTGACGCATCCGCATACGGATCATTTTTTCGGACTGCACGAAGTATTAAAAAGATACAATGTGTTATCTTTTGATAGTGAAAAATTGGACAATAAAGCATTGGGATTTGCAGAGCTTATCAAAGAAGTGAAACAAAAGAAAATACCCCTGCATTATTTATTTTCCGGAGATGCTTTTAAGACAAAAGGAGGAGTGAAAGTAGAAATACTAGCGCCTACGAGAGAATTTCTTGCGGAAACATCTCCGAACGGGATGATTGGAGAAAATAATGAATTTGCATCGTTAATAAGTCTTGTTTCGTATGGGTCGTTTAAATTGCTTTTGACAGGGGATACGCAAGCAGATGAACTTTTGGAAGCAATTTCGCAATATTCTTTATCAAATCTTAGTTTATTGCAGGTTCCTCATCATGGTTCGAAAACAGGGTTGTCTTTTGAGATTTTAAATTTACTCAAGCCGAAAATAGCGGTTATTTCCGTTGGCAAAAATAACAAATACGGTCATCCGACTCCTTTCGTTCTGGATCTTTTGGAAAAGGCAAAAATAAAAATTCTGCGCACAGATCAAAATGGAGAAGTCGAAGTCATTTCCGACGGAAAAACTTGGAAAGTTAATTAGCTCCGTAAGTAGCCTCGCAAGGCGTCCCCTTGCGAAGCTAGATACAATCGTTCTCTATCTAGCCAACCAGCACAAAAATTTGATTTGCCTTAATCTAAATGATATACTTCCCATCTAGATTTTAATTATATGAAAAAGGAATTATTTGTTAGCGCTTTAACTACAGAGCCTAAACCTGCGATACCCATTGAGTTTCTTTTGAGGCAACAAAGCATAGACGGAGGAGTGACGAGGATTGAGGCTGTTTTGGATAAAAACAATCTTAACGCAAAAACCCTTGCTCGTTTAGCAGCTCTTGCTTTTGGCATAGGCATAAAACCAAAAGAAATTAGTGTTCTTAAGTACGTTCCCGATAAACGCGACGAATTTTTTGCAGGAAAATTTGGTTTTAAAATTTTGCCTATTGCCCATGCGGCTTTAAAAGGAGGAAAAGTTGAAGCTTGGATTGGACCAGCATTTGTTCCAAGCAAACATCCTTTAACCCAAAATGGCAACAAGAGATCCGTATTATTAAGTTCGGAAAAGTCCGAGGGAAAGAAGCCTAAAATCGGAGTCAGGCTTAATTCGGAAATAGTCTCATCTTATTATGTCCGTTTTGCAGTCAAGGACAATCCTGGAGTACTAGCGCAAATTGCACAAAAATTAGGAGATCAAGGAATTAGTATTAGCGAAATGCTCCAACCCGAAGCCGAAGAGGGCAGCGATCAAACAGAAATTGCGTTTCTATTACATCCGTGCGAAACTCAAAATCTTAACTTAGCGGTTCAATCTATAAGCAATCTAGAGGTTGTTATTAAAAAAGCTAATTTACCCCTTAGAGTACTTCAATAGCTAGGAAGAATGATGTTATGTCAATACGTTTCCACCTCGGGGGTGGAATAGCTTCACACCTAGGGGTATTTACTTGTTAGTTTGCGACCCCAGTAGTTTGCGACCCCTGGGGCTATAGCCGTGAGCGTAGTCGAATGGTTGAGGCACGAACTTTATTCTTGGATTAATTAATTGTGAGATGGGGGGCTTGATATGGGCTTAAATATGGAGAATCAATAGGTATAGTAAAGGATATAGTTGTTCCTTGATTTTCTTCCCCGCCTTGACTCGGCGAGGCAGGCGATTCAATGCTTACAGATCCTTCGTGCGCTTCTACAATGCCTTTCACAACGTAAAGTCCCAGGCCTGTGCCTTGAGTGTTGGTAAGATGGGAAGACGTATCTGCCTGCGTAAATTTTGAAAATAAATTTTCCTGTTGATCTTTGGGTATGCCGATTCCGGTATCGGACACGGAAACCTTTATAAAGTGCTCGGGGTCCTGCCGCTCGCCACCTCGCTGGTACTCATTATCGCTAACAAGCGACTCCGTGCCAGCAAGGCCTCTGGCTCGCGTCACCCCTCGTTCATTGTCTTCCATAGTAACCTTTATTTTTATTTTTCCTCCTTCCGGAGTGAATTTAAGACTGTTGGATAATAGATTATTTAACACTTGCGCAATTCTAATTCTGTCGAAAGAAAATTTAGGCAGATCCTGCGGAATATCGGAAGAAATACTGATATGCTTTTTGGCAGCCGGAGGAGTAAAAGTTTTTATCTCTTCTTGGATAAGTTCTGAAATATCACTTTGCGCTTTTTTAATAGTGAATTTGCCTGCTTCAAGTTTGGCAGCATCCAGAATTGAGGCAATTTGATCCAAGAGAAGTTTGGATTGCTGATTGATAATTTCCAAAAATTCGTTTTTTTCATCTTTAGAAAGATTGTATTTGTCGGAAATTATAATTTCTGCGGAGTCTTTGATAGCTGTTATCGGAGCTCTCAACTCATGAACCATAATGTTGGTGAAATCTTCTTTCACTTGTGACAGATTTTTTTCTATAGTGATATCGTGCAGTAAAACCGAAACCGCCGGCAAAGGGCCTGCAACCGGCGAAACTATAACCTGCACTGTTTTATCTCCCAGGATTACTTCTTTTTCCTCGATGGTTTTATTCTGGGCGACTGCATCGTGAATTTTTGACAGCATTTGATATTGCGAAGGTATGGAAGAAATAGCTTCTATAAGAGTTGGATTATCGGTTTGAATATTCAACATTTTTTTCGCCGTGTCGTTGATGATAATCAAATTTCCTTTTTGATCCAGCATAAATACACCATCCGCCAGTCCTCTGATAAGAGATGTAAGCTTGGCTTTTTCTATCTCAAGTACTGCTTCAAGTCTTGATAAGGCGTTGGAAGCCTGCTCTGTAATCTGGTAAAGAATTGTCATTTCATTTTCTTTATACAAATCCGGTTTGGTAGAAGATACGTTTATCAATCCAACAACTTTATTGCTAATTACAAGCGGAATATGAAAAAAAGACGCTAACGCAAGATTATTGTCTTGCGACAAGGGTACGCCGGATAGAAGTTCATCGGAATCATTTGGCAAATGTTCCAAGAGGGCAGAAAGAGACGCAAGCATGCTCTTTTTAACATCGTCAATAAAAGACCGGCTGACGGTCTCTTCAACGTATATTTTAAAAATCAGTTTGTCTTCTTTTACCACAGCGGAAGACGCGGTAGAGTAGGGAAAAAGATTTCTTAAGCTGCCGGTTATAACATCAATAACTTTTTCTACATCGAGTGAATACCCAATCCTATCCTGAATTTCCTTGAGAATAGAGATTTGATAAATCTTCTGTTTTTGCAAAGCATCCTGCGCAAGCAAAAGTTTTCTTGTTTTTTCTTCTTTGATAGAAAAAGCGATTGCCAAAATGCCGAATATGATAACAAGAAGAATAGAGGCGGCCAAAATCATATCGTTAGGTGTTTTATTTAGTTAAAGATTCCAGACTATCTCCTGTTTTCTTGCTGCCGATGACGATTATATAGGTTCCAATTACGAACAATAATTCTTTAAGGATTAAAAGAATTACCGGAATTAGTAAATTGCCTGCAGATTGGAGATATGTTTGTATTGCATCAACAATAATGCCTCCGGCGATGAAGAAAACCCCGGTTGATATGGATTTGAATCCCGCTGCTAAAATTCCTGTGCCGAATTTGCTTCTGACATTGGCCATAATAGCTCCTGCGGCAATTGCAGCGAATGCCGCGACAAACGAACCTCCCTGAACAAGAATATTTATTAGCCTAGCTTGATCCATCATAGTTTTGGCCTCCGGGATTAACTGAAGGCATATCAGGATTAATTTGGGGAGGAGGATTTGGCTGCTGGGGTTGGATTGGCGGAGCAGGAGGTGTAGATTGAGGCTCCAAGGTCTCACCTTGCGAGGCTACGGGAACATCGGGAACTCCGTCCGGAAAATTTGCCAATAAAGGCTCCATGGTTTTCTTGACAATCAAACCGGATAGCTGGACAAATTGGTCAATAAGGCTTTGGATGAGCACTTGCGGACTGCCTGAAATCTCGGTTATTGTTCCATCATCTGCAACAGTAAGCCCCTGAACATTCCTTGCTTTCGCAAGAGTGATGGTAGGCCCGAGGATGATCATTTGTTTTTGGATAACCTCGGTTAAAACCTTTTTGTAATCTGTATTTTGCATTGCATCCATATTCTTAAATTATACTTCTTTAAGCTGTCCGCCTTCAGGATGTTCGAGAAGACGTTTTACTTTGTTGACAAGATCAAGAGGTTCTACCTGATATTTAAATACATAGTCCAAAGCGCCGGCATTTATAGCTTGATTAACGAGTTCTTCCTGGCTGAAATTTGAAAACATAATAACGGGAATTTTTTGAGTTTGAGTATCCTCTTTCAGCTTTTTCAGAATGTCATTTCCCGATCCGTCCGGAAGAACTTGGTCAAGAATAATGAAATCTACTTTCTCTTCTTTGGCTTTTTTAATTCCCTCATCTCCGGTTGCCGCATAAACTGTTTCCAAGCCGTTTTGCTTGAATGCGGTTAGAAATATGGTGCTTAAACTTTGGTCGTCATCAATAAGAAGTA
>JBBTZX010000066.1:0-2278 GCA_038061125.1 Patescibacteria group bacterium
AATTACTATTTGCAAGAAAGAAGAAATCGATATTTTGGATATCGATATCAACTCTTTTGAAAAAACTTTGGGAATTGATGATGTAAGAACTCTGCAAAAAAGACTATATCTTAAACCCTTCAAAAGTAAGACAAAAGCAATGGTAATTGCGATACTTGACCGCGTAACAATAGAGGCGCAAAATTCGCTTCTGAAAGTTCTGGAAGAGCCGCCAAACCATACTATTATAGTATTAGTCAGCCTAAACAAGGAATTATTTTTGCCAACTGTTCTTTCCCGTTGCGTACTTATCGAACTAAAAGATGAAGGCTTAAAATTATCCGAGGAAGAATTGAAAAGTTTTGCAAATATTTTGTCCAATTTACCAAAATACGAAGCAGGGGACAGGCTAAGAATCGCCGAGACTTACGGCAAAACCAGAGAAGAAGCAAGCAGTTTTCTGGAAAAAATAACCTTTGTCGCAAGACAAGTTTTACTTAAACAAATTAATCTTCAAAACAAAAATAATAAAGATTTCGATACGGCTTGGCTGCTCAATACTTTAAAATCTTTACAAAAAACTCATACCACTGTTAAAAATACCAATGTCAGCCAGCGCTTCTCCCTCGAAACCATCCTCCTGTCTTTATAAAACACCCCTTGTGGAAAAATAGAAAATATTGTATTTTATATTTTCTGCCCCAATAATTGCATGTCCAACAAAGAACGCGTTCTAGATACTGATAATATAAATGTAATAGGCGCACATCTTACCGAAAATCCAAGACACGCCACTAAGATTAGCGAAATTAGAGACTTAGCTGAACAACAGATGTACATTTTATTAAAAAAGAAACTCCCTAGCGATTGGGAAATTACCCCTGAAAAATTCATAGTGGTAATAACTTTTACTGATGATAAAAATGAAATACATGAAGCTCAAATAACGCCGGACTTTGTTATAGGAAGACCCGACAGAAACGAAATTAATTTTCTTGAAATAACAAGAGCAAATATTAATGGCACAGATCCGAAAGCATACCAAAAAACAATCATGCGGCTATTAAAAGAGCATTATGTACCAACAAAAATCTTAAGATCTCTTTTCCTGTACGGAAAACATTTGGATAAAATCCAAGCTGAACACCCTGAAGTAGATTTCGTAAACGGAAGGAAAGTTAGGGAAGAAGTCTCAATTTAAATCACACAATATAGCCCTGGAAATTGGGAGTAAGATTTGATAGAATGGTTAGTATGGCAAAATTAAAATCTTCGAAATCTAAATCCGCTAAGCCCAAGTCTAAAGCTGTAAAAGTCAAAGCGAAGACCAAAGTTACGAAAACTAAAGTTATCAAAATTAAAGCAGTTAAAAAAATAAAAGCCCCAAAAGTCGCAAAAGAAAAAATTCCAACCAAATCAAAAGAGAAGATGGCTCCGCAAATGGAATCCGGCTATTCAGCCAAACATATCCAAGTTCTGGAAGGACTTGAACCGGTTAGAAAACGCCCTGGAATGTACATCGGCTCAACTGATCTGCATGGACTTCACGAAAGTTTGCGGGAAATTATCGATAATGCTGTTGATGAAGCTTTGGCAGGATTTTCAAAAAATGTCTGGATAACTTTAAATCTTGACGGAAGCGCAACCGTCATCGATGACGGCCGAGGTATTCCCGTAGACATGATGCCCCAGTATAAAAAAAGCGCTTTGGAAATAGTTATGACCAAGCTTCATGCCGGAGGTAAATTCGGAGGAAGCGCTTATAAAGTTTCCGGCGGACTTCACGGCGTTGGCGCATCGGTTGTTAACGCGCTTTCGGAAAATATGTGGGTGGAAGTAATACGAAATAACAAAATTTATCGTCAGGAATACGCAGCGGGCAAACCTAAAAACGATGTTAAGGAAGTTGCCGAATCTTACATTGATGGCTTGGATAATTTTATCAAAAATACCGGTACTGTTGTGACATTTTTCCCGGACAAAAAAATATTTCCGTCTACGGATTTTGATTTTGAAACAGTTAAGAAGGCCATCCGCGAACGGGCATATCTTGTTCCCGGTCTTTATTTTCATCTATATGACAAGAGGGCAGGAAGAGAAAATGAAGTAAATTATTATTTTGAAGGCGGAATAACTTCTCTGGTTGCCAAAATCAACGAGAATAAAGTTGGTCTGCATAAGGCAATTTATATACAAAAAGAAGAGGCCGGAGTTGAAGTTCAGGCGGCTCTGCAATACAACGATGGTTATGCGGAAAATGTCGAAAGTTATGTCAATGTCATCAATACTATTAATGGAG
>JBBTZX010000067.1:0-2138 GCA_038061125.1 Patescibacteria group bacterium
GGTTTATTAATTAATCTCTTATCTTCCATATTTTATCCTTAATCATTCATCATTAATCCTTAATATATTAATGAGCCAAAGTAAGCAAGAAGCAAATTCCGTATCAATCTTCCCAAGAAAAGGGGAATAAAAAAACGATAAAAAGAAAAGGAAAAAACCCCGGCCAAAATTCCTATCACGTCAAAAAATGGATTGGGAATAAGAGCAACTATAAAGACAATGAAGCTCCCATACTTTTTAAAAACTCCTTGCAATAACATATACCATTTGTGGTGGTTTTTTATAAACAAAGCTTTTCCCGATATACCCAAGAAAAAACCAACCATATCCCCAAGACCTGCTCCTAATGAGGCTACTAAAGCAACCAAGATAGCAGGATACAATAATCCGCCTGCGACAACGGAAACGATTGCAGGAGCAGGAAGAAAAAGCGTGGCATTGCCTAAAAGATTGATTAAAAATATCCCTAATAAACCTAGTGACTTGAAATCAGACAATCTTTCTCTAAATAAAAAAGCTACACCTAATAAAATTAGAGATACTGCGAAACCCAAAAAGTAAGATTTTTTCATTTCGCCTCCCCTTTTAGCTGTTTCATCTTCCACATAAAAAGCCCGATTTTGTTTCTGGCATGACTATCCGAAACGAAAGAAAGAGCCTTTTCCAGAATTGCGCGGTTAACTGTTTTCGCAAGCTTGATATACATACCGCTATGCTTGTAATCCCCAAGTTCTTCTGCCAAATACACTCCAAATGCCTGAAATTCACGGGAAATATACTTATCTTTTTGCGGGTTAAATTTTTTGAGAATCTGTCCAACCGTCTGCATATTTATTCAGTGATCTGTTTTCAGTTGTCTGTTGTCAGCTGCCAGTAAATCGGTTTTCAGTCTATCAGTTAGCTAAATCTTTGCTAAGACGATAAAAGTTTATTTGTTCTCTTTGAAAGAATCTTATATCTTTCTATTAAAACATCGCAGTCCTCAATTTTAATCCTTTGATAATTTTGACCAACAATTTTTATTTGTCGTATATGAGTAATTATTTCATCTGATGAGCCAAGAGCCATAGAAAGAAAGCGACAGAATTCTCTTGGGGATTTTTTCTTTCCAAATCCCTCTGCAATGATGGGTGCAATTTTTTCTGCTGCGTCAATCAACTGATATTTTAATCTTCTGTGATCTTGCGGAATTAAATTTGCTAATTTACATACAGGACTAAGCAATTCAAGAGCCAACTTGTAAATTTCTAAATCGGTTACGTCCTTAATCATTTAATTTAGTATAACTGATTGTCCGACAAACCGACAGACTTTAATCTGAAAACCGAAAACAGAGAGTTGATAACTGAAGCTATTTGGTATTAAACCTGTTCATTGCTCTTTCCATTCCCTCTTCCAAAGCCATTACGATTGCCTTTGCTCCCCTTTTAATAAGATCTTTTGCTTTGCCTTTTTCGGCACCGCTAAAATTCCCCAAAACAAACTCGTCAACGCCTCTCCTACTTAATACTTGATACTTAATACTTGATACTTTCTGTTCTCCAATTCCCATTCTAAATCTCCAAAATTTATCTGTTCCAAGACTAGATATGACAGAGTCAACTCCGTGATGCCCTGCAGATGCTCCGCCAAATCTTATTTTCATTGCGCCCAAAGGCAAATCAATATCATCATTCACAATCCATACGTCAGTAGTTGATAGTTTGTAGTAATTAGTTATTAGTTGAACTGCCATTCCCGAATTATTCATATAGGTCTTGGGCTTTGCCAAAATTACTTTTTCCAAACTTCCGTGTTTTGGCTGCCATTCAAGCTGGACAATATCGCTTTTGAATTTATTTTGGTTTTCCCAAACGGTTTTTCTGACCGGCTCGAAGTCTTTGAGGAATTTTTCAATCACCATAAAACCCAAATTATGGCGAGTCTTTTCGTATTTCTCTCCAGGGTTTCCCAATCCAACAATCAATTTCATAAAAAATAAGTTGTAAACTATACTAGTGGATTTTCCGTGCATTTGCAAACCAAAAGATTATTGTTTAAAGAAACTACCCTATCAAAATATTTTCTAATACTACTTAATGTATCTTTTGATATCACAAGAGTTGCTAAAATTGAAGCCCTATTTGGTCGGTCTTTGG
>JBBTZX010000068.1:0-5068 GCA_038061125.1 Patescibacteria group bacterium
TTGAAGAAAGAAAAGGGATAGTTAAAAGGCGTTTTGGTCCGATTAATCACAACCAAAGTGTTGATGCAGCAAGGCTTTTGAATATTCCGCTTTTGGCTCTGCATACTATTTGGGATAATCTAGGACATAGTTTTATGAAAAAGTATCTCGGCAATAAAAAATTTGATACTTTGGGAGAAGTTTTAGATTACATAAACGAAATACCGGAATTTATAGAATCAACCAAAGGCAAAGCAGGTCCAAGTATAATTTCAGGATCAAGTAATAGCAGATCGGGCAAAGTAGTTGTCGGTTTTACCGGCGGAACCAATCCCTCAAAAGAGCTTTATGTAGAAATGGCCAAAGCCGAAGTTGGAACAATTATTGAAATGCATGTTCCAGAAGATGCCTTAACAGAGCTTAAGAAAATGCACATAAATGTTATAGACGTCGGACATATGGCTGCGGATTCGATAGGGGCAAATATTTTTTTGGATGAACTTGAGAAAAAAGGTATAGAGGTAATCCCATGTTCGGGCCTCATACGGGTAAAAAGAAGCAAGTAATTAAACAACTTTTAGCAATTTTATATTATGATTCCAGTAACATCACTTCGAAGCGGTATTACTTTTAGAGAGGACGGCGATATTTTTGTAATCGTTTCCTACAGTCATCTTCATCTTAGGAAAACAAGCGCGGTTGTAAAAGTGAAGGCAAGGAATATACGAAACGGATCTTTGGTTGAGAAAAGCTTTGGCAGTAACGCAAAAGTAGATGCGGTGCACGTTGAGAAGAAAGACTTGCAATTTCTCTATAAGGATGTAGACAGCGCCTATTTCATGAATCCTACTACTTTTGATCAAATCACTATTCCTCTTTCAGTAATATTAGACCACCAATACTTGAAAGACGGAGCTTCCTTTACGGTCAGCTTTTTGGGAGAAGAGCCGATAGCTGTAGCTTTTCCTCCTAAAATGGATCTTAAAGTTACGGAAACCGGTCCGTCAGTCAGAGGAAATTCCGCAACCAATGTTTTTAAAGACGCGACTTTGGAAAACGGACTTAAAACAAAAGTTCCTTTATTTGTAGATGCCGGCGACACAATCCGTGTAGATACTAGGACAGGGGAGTACAGCGAAAAAGCCTAAATTATGACTAATGATATCTTCAAAGTTTTGAGGATTAGGCCATTCCTCTTTATGATGGTCTCCGAGTTCTTTTCCCAATTTGCTTTCAATATGCAGAATTTCGTACTTATATTTATTGTCTATGGAATTACCCATTCCAATACTGCGGTTTCCGGAATAGTTCTTTCCTTCACCATACCTGCGGTTTTTTTAAGTTTGGTTAGCGGAGTGTATGTGGACAGGTGGGACAAGAAAAAAGTGCTGTTTTTTACCAATCTTATTCGGGGGTTACTGCTTTTGTTTTTTTTAATTCCAAATCTTCATGTCGGATTTATCTACACTCTGACATTTTTTATCGCTGTTGCAACGCAGTTTTTTATTCCGGCAGAATCTGCTTTTATCCCAAGACTTGTTCCGCAAAGACTTATTTTGTCTGCCAATTCAATCTTTTCCTTGGGTATATACAGCACTATTTTGATAGGATATGTAGTTTCCGGACCTTCGCTTCTTCTTTTGGGGAAAACCTCTACCTTCCTGTTTCTTTCGGCATTGTTTCTATTAGCATCTCTGGCAACGCTTCTTATAAAACCTTTAAGTAGGGGAGATGCTGTGGAATTACAGCTAAAGAACAATAATGTTTTGGATTTAAAACTTGAGATACAAGAAATATTTACTTTTCTTTCAAAAGCCAAAAAAGTAATGCGGGCGTTAATTGCCATAACCTTGGCGCAGGCAATAATTTTTACCTTTTCGGTATTAGCTCCTGGATATATGACCAGCATCTTGAATGTCCAGATCGAAAGCCTTTCCTGGATTATGCTTGCTCCTGCCGGATTGGGAATGGGATTTGGTGCGCTTTTATTGGGCACTATCGGGAAAAGATATGAGCATAAGTGGCTTATCAAAGTTGGTTTTATAATTTCAGGCGTTATCTTTATCCTTTTTCCCTTCGCCAGTAAAGTTACGTCCAGAGCATTTATCCAAACTATAAATGATTTTTTACCAAGCTTTCTGGACGTAACAATTTTGCACATCGTGATTGTTCTGGCTTTTATTGTGGGTTTTGCCAATTCCTTGATTTTCGTTACTTCAAATACCGCAATCCAAGTTGCAGCAGGGGAGGGAATTAGAGGGAGAATATACGGGCTTTTAAATGCTTTAGTTGGGGCGGTATCGTTTCTTCCGGTGGTTTTGGCAGGAGCGCTGGCTGATCTATTGGGAGTCGGAGCTGTAATTACAGCGATAGGAATTTTGATGCTTTTAGTTGCTGTTTTGTTTTCCCTCTTCGATTGAAATTATGTATTTTTTATTTTTAATTCTTGTTTTCTGCACTTTCATATTTCTTTTTTGCCTTTATTATCTGATAAAGGATGATTTCGTTCTTTTGAGAAAGGATATATCAGCGGAAAGAGTTTTCAATCTGGCTATTTTAGTTTCTTTGGGAACGTTATTTTTCGCCAGATTTGGCTATGCGGTTCTAAATCCCAGCGCTAATTTCTTAAATCTATTTGTATTTTTTCTCTTCCCGTATTTTCCCGGACTTTCTTTGGTTTCGGGAGTTGTGGGAGGATCGATGATCTTTTTCCTAATTTCGGATTTTAAGAAAATGCCTACAGGCCACTTATTTGATTTGTTCTCAATATCTTTTTTGAGCGCTTTTCCAATCGGTTTATTCGGCTACTTTTTGCTTTCCCGCGTTCATTTATTGTCTCTAAAGCCAATTCTTATATTCCTTATTGCTGTTTTGATGTTCGTATTTTTTATTAAAGTTCTTTTGCCAAAAAAACACAAAAACAAATTTCAGGACGGATCAGTAGGGTTTATGTTTTTGGCTTTATTTTCTTTAATTCTTTTCGTAGAAAGCATTACCGGAGTATTCAAAGTTGTAAATGTACTGAAAATAGAAGAGCTTGTGGTTTTAGTGGCAACATTTTTAATCTCTTTAATTCTTCTTATAAAACAAGAAAACCTGCTATCGAAAATAAGAAGAGGAAAATAGTCTAATTTGCCGTTTCTACGCGGCCCAAGGTTTTTCTATTGTGTTTATTACGCTTCTTAATTCGGTTTGAAAACTTACGCCTTTTTCCAATCCTGATTCTAAAGCTTCTTTTAAGGCTCTTCCGGCGCGTGTCGGGGAATTGTAAATTGCCATCGCTATATCGCCAACTCTAATTTTAGAAGATCCAGCCTTGAGGCTCTCTTCACGTGCGACATCAAATATATCCTGAATTGATCCAGTAGGCTTATACTTATTGCGGGCACTTGATATAGATTCTATAAAAGTTTTACACGCTTGTTGTGGGTTCACATGAACTTCTTGTAATGCTTCTAGCATTGTTGTATTCCAAAATAACGTTGTTGCTATATCTTGTACTCCTAGGTCGTGTTTAGAGAGTTGGGCAAAAGAGTCGGCTGATTCTAAAAGTTTTTTACCGTTTGAAGAACACTGTGATTTAAGCTCTTCAATGGCTGGACTTGCTCTTTTTTGTTCCGCAGTAGTAACCATATTGGTTAAATTGTATTAAATTATAGACTATAAGTCAAGAAAATTATTGTTTGTGGTATGATATCAAGATGGATGTGAAAATTATTTTTGAAGATGACCAGATTTTGGTTTTGGATAAGCCGGCGGGAATGATTGTGAATCGGTCTGATACAACGAAAGGGGAGACCACTCTGCAGGATTGGGTGGACGACAAATTTAACGTGACGGGTCCTGCCGCTCATCACCTCGCTGGTGCTCATTCGGCTAACAAGCCGTTGCGCGCCAGCAAGGTCTCTGACTCGCGTCACCCGTCTGAAGACGACTTTGTCTTTAGAAGTGGGATTGTGCATAGGCTGGATAAGGAGACTTCGGGGATTATTTTGGCTGCGAAAACCATTCCTGCCTTTATTAATCTTCAGACCCAATTTAAAGAGCGGAAAGTACAGAAAACCTATATTGCGCTTGCTCATGGGAAGATAGAGACGGAGAAAGGCGAAATAAATGTTGCAGTTGGAAGGCTGCCTTGGAATAGGAAGAGATTCGGAGTTTTAGCAGGCGGACGGGAGTCGGTGACGATGTATAAAGTAATTAAAAATTTACAATTAACAATTAACCATGAACAATTAACATTGGTAGAGCTTTATCCAAAGAGCGGAAGGACGCACCAGATAAGAGTTCATCTGCAATATATTCATCATCCTATTTTTTCCGACCCTTTATATGCCGGACGTAAAACTTCCAGAAACGATAGGAAACTTTTGCCTCGGGTTTTTCTCCACGCTGCCAAAATTTCTTTTTTTCATCCTGTAAACGGAGAATTACTCTCTTTCGAAACCCCCTTGCCCGATGAGCTGGCTGATTTTATCAATCATTTATCAACGGAGTAAAAATTGCATAGTAAATGTTAAGTGCTATAATACAAATATCGTATGGCAGAAATAAATGGATTGTTAAGTAAGGGGCTTGAACAAGGTTATGCGGGAGGAACAGAACGTCAGACTGCTCAACGCGGACCATTTAAACTTGAATCAAGTCAGCTTATTACACCTGAAGGCGGAATTTACATAGATCAGTGGATTGCGGACAGGACAGGGGGAGGACAAGAAATTGTACAGATAGGAAATGAAAAATCCACAAGACTATATGCCGGCGGAACAATCGGCATAGGAGAACTGCAGAAATTAGGACTTACAAAAAAAGATGTTACAAAGAAACTGAAGCAGTTTATCAAAGAAGCCGGAAGTAAAACCAGATTAATGGAAAATTACACTCCCCAATCAGATGGCGACTGGCAATATTCCTACGAAATTATAAATGCCTTAAAAGAAATACCTTTAACGGTTGGCATGGAAACTATTAAATTTAGAGGAACACTTGTCTTTGCTCACGGATTCCTTCGTTCTCCTATCGAATAAAATGAATTTTTTATCCTTTATTAACGAGGCATTATCGCTTATCTCATACGAATGAACTTATG
>JBBTZX010000069.1:0-4820 GCA_038061125.1 Patescibacteria group bacterium
CTCTTTTTAGAAAATCAGCAATCGGAATTGTTGGAGCTTACACGATAGATGATTTACCCTATTCAATTCTTTATAAAGTTTCAAGCGGGCTGACAGAGGTTGGAGAAGATGGAATACCTGTCCCTTCAATTGCGAAAAGCTGGAAAATCGACAATAATGATAAAACATATACGTTTTATCTAAAAAAAGACCTAGTTTTTAGCGACAACATTCCTCTTACCTCTGACCTCATAAACTACCCTTTTTCTGATGTTTCTATTCAAAGACCTGACAAATATACGATTGCATTTACGCTTAAAAATAGCTACTCTCCGTTTCTTGTTACGGTTTCAAGACCGATTTTCAAAAGCGAATTCGTAGGGGTAGGTGCGTATAAAGTAGATGATCTGAAGTTAAATGGTAATTTCGTAGAATTCATCCGATTGGTGGCGGTAAAAAATCCTAAAGACATAATTTCTTACCAATTTTATCCAACGCAAGACTCGCTAAAAATAGCCTTTGTTCTTTCGGAAATATCCAAAATTACAGGTCTTGAGGATGTGAGTTTTAAGAATACGAACCTTTATCTTTTCAAGAACACCAGTGTTGTTAAATCAATAGATTATCATAAGCTTGTCACCTTATTTTATAACACCAACGATAAAGATCTTTCTTCAAAAACCCTAAGGGAATCTCTTTCGTATTCAATTCCTGATAGTTTTTCGCAAGGCCAAAAAAGTAATGGGCCTTTTTCTCCTTTGTCTTTCGCGAATGTTCCGGGCCAAGATTTGTACAAGCAGGACCTACGGCACGCGAAAACATTGCTTGATAAATACAAGGAATCGGCGACCCAAAGCGCTAAATTGTTAATAACGCTGTCAACTCTGCCGAAATACAAAAACACCGCGCAGACCATCTCTTCTATTTGGAAAAGTATAGGGATCGAGACGAATATAAAGATTGTCAACGAAGTGCCTTCAAATTTTCAGGTATTTTTGGGGGACTTCAACTTATCCAAAGATCCTGACCAATATCCTCTTTGGCACTCTAGCCAAATTAGCAATATTACTCGTTATAACAATTTAAGAATCGACAAAATCCTTGAAGACGGAAGACAAACAGTAGATATCGAAAAACGAAAATCTATTTATGCGGATTTTCAAAAATACATATTTTCCGATCCGCCCGCATCTTTCCTGTATTTTCCTTACGTTTACGAAGTCACGAGGAAATAAACTCTTTGGACCGCAATTTTTTGTGGTAGGTAATGGCGAAACGGTGGGCTTCATCGCGAATTTCCATCATCAGCTTTAAAGCCTGTGAATCCTTCGGCAGAATTATTTCTTTATGGTCAGAAGTTATAATCGTTTCTTCTTTTTTAGCCAGCCCGACAACAGGAATTGCGATATTATTCTCATTAAGCGCTTCCAAAGCCGACGAAACCTGACCTTTTCCTCCATCTACAATTATCAAATCGGGAAAAGCCCATTCTTCATGTTGAATTCTTCTTTGAAGAACTTCCTCTATCATCGCGAAATCATCAGGCAAGGAATAATTATTTTTTATTTTAAATTTTCTATATAAAGACGTATCTTTCCTGCCGTTTATAAAAACCGCCATCGATCCTACTGCAAATTTTCCTGAAATATTCGATATGTCAAAACATTCGATTCTATGAAGATTTGTAACATTAACCCCGTAGGATTTAAGAGCGCTTTTGAGAGAATCTACGTAAGATTTTTCTAAATCTTCCTCCATATTTGGATCTATATCCTGATCAAACCGCAGAGAATACGAATGGATAATTACTTCTATCGCGTTAATTTTTTGCTGGACTAAATTGGCTTTTTCAAATTCTTCTTTTTTGCTTAAAACGCTTCTTTCCTTTTTAAGATCACTTATAACTTTTTTTGTTTTTCCATTGAGAAATCCTATTAGGTGCTTTATATTTTTTCTATATTCTTTCCTAAGATCTAATGAATCAAAAACGCCAGGGCAAGGACAAAGTCCAAGATGATGATATAGGCAAATTCCTTTTCCGTGGTTTGGAACAGATTGGAAGGGGAAAATCTTTCTTATCATTTTAAGAACAAGCCTCATTGGTTTTGCTTGGGGATACGGCCCGAAATATAAGGAGTTTTTATCATCAGTTTTTCTTGCAACCAAAACCTTGGGATATTTGTCCTTTATTGTAATTCTTATCAAGGGGTATGCTTTGCCGTCGGCTAATTTTATATTAAATTTTGGTTTGTATTTCTTTATGTAGCTTGCTTCAAGAAGAAACGCTTCTATTTCGGAAAATGTTTTAATTGTTTTTATTCTATGAGCTTGGGAAATAAGAAGTTTGGTTTTTTCTAGGATGCCGGTAGCATTTGTGAAATAATTACTTACTCTTTTCTTTAGATTTTTCGCCTTTCCTACGTATAGAACATCACCTTTCCTGTTCAGGAAAAGGTATATGCCTGGACCTGATGGTAATAATAAGCGTGATTGCGATGATAATAACAATTAAAATCCCTCCTCCAATACTCCATTTGTTAATGATGAATGGAGAAATTTTGATTTCCTGCGAAATTGACTTTCCGCCGATGGTTATTGTAGCCACATCTGTCATGTTTGTCAAAAACGGGGTTTTATTAAAACTAACCGGCACTGTCAAAAAACCAAAAGGGGGAATTCTAGCTAGGGTAATTTTCTGATATTGAGGCTCCAAAAATTTCGTCTGAATCGTGAGGTCTTGTGCGTCAACTATGCTATTACCAATATTTGCCACCATTACTTCTCCTCCTATTGCAACTCCCGACATATAAACTTCCGAAAAATTCTTCGATAAACCTAGGGTAGGAATAATATCTCCGAATTCATCGCCAAGACTTACGTCCACATCCTGAACTTTCTCTTCCCCCTTAAATTTATATCCTCCTGCAGCTACAGGGTAATTACTATTTTCCCCCTTAATGACGAAAGCGAAGTGATCGAAATCAAGAGTATTGAAATAATCAACGCCTTTAGTTGTATTGCCCCAAGTTGGATCAACCATTATCCAAGCGCCTTTTGCGAAATCATAATATTCCGGCCAAGCATGCAGAATATCTTTCACCAAAGACAGCGGTCTTTCTTGAGGATTTTTTGTGTAGGCAAACCCGTCTACTTCTCTTGCGGGAATTCCTGCGGCTCTTGCCAAAGCAACAAAAAGATCTGTAAATTCCAGGCAAACTGCTGAAGACGGATCATTAAGCAATCCCGCTGCTCCAACCCTATCTTTACTTGCAGTTACTCTGGAAAAATCATAGCTTAAAGTTCTTGTTACGTATTCATAAATTGCTTCCGGAGTTTTTAAACTGTCCGCCAATTTCTTTATGGCAACATCCGAAACCTGCCAATAGGGCTGACTTTTTAGATAGTCGTTAATTTTATCAGTTGGTAAAAATTCCTTTTTGGGTGACAACGATATTCTAACTTTTCCTTTCACGACAACATCCAATTTCTTGGAAGGAAACAAAGAATATCTGGCGAGCCAATTTCCGTCTTTATCTTCAGTTACATTTATTGGCTTTACACTTATATCATCTATCAAAACATCTTGATAATTAGTTGACGGCGGAAGAGCTATCTCTGTTTGGATAGGAAAAAGATTGGGATTGCTAAGATGATATGTCAAATTAAACTTATAAATCTGTTCTTCTCCAAAGGCAATTGATATTCCAGAACTGCCAAGCTGGTCTTTCGTAAAATCCAAATTGCCGTTAGCTATAGGTATTGCAGGCTTGATGTATGTCGGACTGCCTAAGGAACTTGGGACATTAACGTGAACATTGAAATTCTGAAAGTCGCTTTGTTTTGCCAGGCCCGGAATATCTATTTCCCATATCTTGCCTATTTTTTGCGCAATTTCCGGTGTGTCGAAGGATAAATTAAAGCTTAATTTATTTCCAAGACCGACAACTTTTTTATTAAAGGTTAATTCTATATTCTGGCCGTTTGCGTCGCTTTTCAAATTGGGCGCGATGGATCCATCCGGATCGTAAGCATTAACATTACTTATACTTTTAAAACCAATCTGAATGCTGTAAGACGAAGCGTAGTATTGAGCTGTTTTGTTGGTAAGAGTTACGGAAAAATCTACATGAGTATTTGCATTCGCAGAAACCGTATAAGTTACTTTATAATCAGTATCGAAATTCGAAGCAGCCAAAGATTTGGAAGTAAATAAAATTAAAAAAGAAAAAATTGCGAACAAGAAATATAAGAAACGTCTCATAAAATCCTCTTCAAGAACTGGCCGGTGTAGGATTCAGGAACTCTTGCGATATCCGAAGGCGTACCTTTGGCAATTAGCCTTCCGCCTTTTTCTCCGCCGTCAGGTCCCAAATCTATTATATAATCCGCATTTTTAATTATATCCAAATTATGTTCTATCACAATAACCGTATTTCCCGCATCAACAAGTTTTCTTAAAACCTGAAGCAGTCTTTCCAAATCTGCGAAATGAAGACCTGTGGTTGGCTCATCAAGCAAATACAACGAGTCTCTGCCTCTTTTGGATAGTTCTGAAGCAAGTTTTACCCTCTGCGCTTCTCCTCCTGAAAGAGTCGGAGCAGGCTGACCAAGCTTAATGTAAGAAAGCCCGACATCGTAAAGCGTTTGAAGTTTATGCGAAAGCCCGGGAACGAAAGAAAAGAAAGACAAAGCCTGACCAACACTCATTGCCAAAACCTCCGCAATATTTTTCCCGTTAAACGAAACTTCCAAAGCCTCATTATTGTATTGCAATCCGTTGCAGACCTCACAAGTGACATAAACATCAGGCAAAAACTGCATCTCTATTTTGATTTGTCCTT
>JBBTZX010000070.1:0-1110 GCA_038061125.1 Patescibacteria group bacterium
TTTTCCTGCCCCTTGCCCCACACGGCTTCCTGTTCTGTCCAACCGCTTGATATGTCGGTTGCATCCAGACTACAGACAAATTGACCCGCTGCCGAGGCTCCGCAGTGTTCTACTAGGTCAATCTGCATATTTCCTAGAACACTTCTGTCTTGCTCGGAAAACACTTTTACCGGTATCTTTTGGTAAAGGAGCGGGTTCTTTTTCTTGTGGTATTTTGCTTTGGCGATTTCGATTTCCTTTTGGTGTTTTAATTTTCGGTCAATGGTAGCGCTCCCCATTTTTTGCAGCTTTTCTGACACTTCGTCCGAGCAGGAAAGTTCGCCCAGTTTCCGTAACTTTTCCGTTTCGTTTTTTAAGGAAGTTTCCAATCGCTGTCCGCACGGGTGGTCAAAGATTCGCCACATTTTGACCAAGGCTGGCTTGATGGAATTGTCGTAAATCTGGACCCTCTTTTTCCTTACGGCAGGGAGGTTGTCGATGTTACTTTTGGGTCGTAATTTTTGGGTCAGATATTTGCGTTCCAGCTTGGTTCTTTGCCCTGCTTCATCAAGAAGCTGTCCCCGTTTCTTTTTCGATTTGGTTTTCAAATACTCGATACGCACTTCTTGTAAATACTCATTTCTTGATTGCATATTCATAGTTGTAAAACGAAGTTAATTAGGTGAATAATTTACTTCATGTTACCGTAATGAATTTCGGTTTGATTTTATGTGATGTAAGCGATATCCCTATGGTTTGATTTTAGATGATTTAATGCGAATGATTGACATTTTCCAAACTTTGCGTAGTATGTAGTTAGTGTTTTTAGTCCTTTGACAACACTGAAAGGAGATATTCATGGTTCCCCAAAATACGCCCAGTCCGTATTTGTTTTCCCGAAGGGAACTGGGATTGTTAATTGAAATATACTTTCCCAAAAGAGTCTTGTATCAAACTGAAATTATTGAATCTCTCATAGATGGCGTTGATGGGGATGAAGTGAAAATTTATTTGAAAGAGCATGCCAAGCAACTAACTGTTGAGCTGGCTGAATACCCGTTTGTCCTTGACCCTAACAAGTACGCCCAAAAACACCACATAGATCCAAGCCCGATAAATCCCGAAGAAGCC
>JBBTZX010000071.1:0-9087 GCA_038061125.1 Patescibacteria group bacterium
GGGGTCAACCAATATTAACGACCTTCGGCAATTCCGCTTTCAGAAAAAAATTATAGCTACGGATGGTATCGCAGGCAAACATAAAAAGTTGTTTGGGAAAAATGCCCCTCACTTAACTATTCTTTTGCCTGTTGGCACGCGAGTAACCGACTCAAGCTCGGGCAATGCGATTGAGATAACCGACACTGTTAATCCTATTCTCGTAGCGCAGGGTGGAAAAGGCGGACGGGGCAATACCGAATTTAAATCCGCTACCAATCAAGCTCCGCGCTATGCCGAGAAAGGCACATTGGGGGAGGTAAAAAGATTACTGCTTGAATTGAGACTAATCGCAGATGTCGGACTAATTGGCTTGCCAAATGCCGGAAAAAGCAGTCTTCTTTCTGTTCTCACAAATGCTACTCCAAAAATCGGCAATTATGCATTTACTACTTTAGAACCCAATATTGGGATTATGGACAAACACGCTATTGCCGATATCCCCGGACTTATCGAAGGGGCGTCAAGCGGACGGGGATTGGGAGTTTCATTTTTACGCCATATTGAGAAAACGAAAGTTTTAGTCCATTGCATAGACGCTACAAATGAGGATGTGGAAAAAGCATATGAAACAGTCCGTAACGAGTTTAAACAATACAATACTACATTACTAGATAAACCTGAAATAATTTTGCTTACCAAAATTGATCTCGCGGATGAAAAACAAATCGAAAAAAATATAAAGATTCTAAAGAAAAAAGGCAAACAAGTCCTCACCTCTTCAATTTACAATCCCGAAAGCCTAGAAGCCCTAAAACAATCCCTGGAAAATCTTTTATAGTTACTATTGCTTTTATTGAAGTTTTGTGGTATAATTATATTAATCTTGGCAGGTTTAAAGTAATAAATCTGCTTAATTTTGAAAAGTTTTTGATTAGATAAGTTAAAGATAATAACCAATACACATTTTTTTAAATTCGTATCTTTTCCCCTACTCATAACATCATCTCATTTAGGCAGTTTTATTCCTTTAAATTATGGATAAACGAAGATTTAGCAACAGGAACACTAATCCAAGAAGAAACTTCGGAAGAGGTTTTGGCAAAAGATTTGCCCAAAAGATAATGCCCAATTCAGTACTTATCGGA
Source organism: Patescibacteria group bacterium (assembly GCA_038061125.1). Taxonomy (GTDB): domain Bacteria; phylum Patescibacteriota; class Microgenomatia; order Levybacterales; family UBA12049; genus JAUSEW01. The sequence continues at coordinate 1,128 of JBBTZX010000071.1, forward strand.
GCAATTCAAGCCGGTAAGGCTGTCAATGATATTAAACAAACACAGCCAGAAGCTGAATTTATTCCCCAAAATAAATTTGCAGATTTCAAAATTTCCCCAGTTGTTTTAGAGAATATTAGACACAAGGGCTATACTGCGCCCACTCCAATTCAAGATCAGGCAATTATACCAATCATTGAAGGACGAGATGTCATCGGTATTGCCAATACGGGTACAGGGAAAACTGCTGCTTTTTTAATTCCGCTGGTTGATAAAGTTTTTAGAAATAAAAGTGAAAGAGTATTAATCGTTGCCCCAACTCACGAATTAGTACTGCAAATCCAAGAAGAGCTGCGAGGTTTCGCCAAAGGATTAGGAATATATTCTGCATTATGCATCGGAGGCGTAGGTATGGGAAGACAAATCTCCCAATTGCGCCAAAACCCGCATTTCGTAATCGGCACTCCGGGCAGGCTAAAAGATCTTATTGAAGAAAGGAATTTACAGCTGTCGCAATTTCGCAATGTTGTTCTGGATGAAGCTGACCGTATGGTGGACATAGGTTTTATTAACGATATTAAATATTTTATTTCTCTTCTTCCGAAAGAACGTCAGTCGCTTTTTTTCTCGGCAACTATATCGGGCAAGGTAAAAGAAATTTTGCAAAACTTTGTACGTAATCCTATTACAATATCTGTTAAAAAGCAGGAAACTGCAGAAAATATTGAGCAGGAAACTATTAGAGTTGAACCCGGATACAATAAAATTGACAAATTGCATGATTTATTAAGACAAGTTGGGTTCGATAAAGTTCTTATTTTCGGCCGGACTAAATGGGGAGTGCAAAAACTAACCGATGAACTTATTAGACGGGGATTTAAAGCCGGAGCAATTCATGGAAATAAAAGACAAAACCAAAGACAAAAAGTTTTGGATGCTTTTAAAAACAATGAAATTCAGATACTTTTGGCAACCGATGTTGCATCACGAGGCTTGGATATTCCGGATGTAAGTCATGTGATAAATTACGATATGCCCGAGTCATACGAAGTATATGTTCATAGAATTGGAAGAACAGGACGAGCCGACAAAAAAGGAATTGCCTTAACATTTCTGGAGCCAAACGGTTAAGCCGATTCTAGGATTTGTTTTGAGAAAATTGTCTGGGGTCTTTCTTTACGCCTTCTTTTGTTCTTGCAGCCGCATCAATCACACGCTTTCCTATCATGATATCCTGTTTCGTCTGCTCATCAATAGGAAGTTTTGAGATTTGCTTAATAGTAAACCACTCCAGCATACAATCTTTTCTTGCAGGCATTTTTTTATTTTTGCTGCTGACCAATGCGTAAAACAAAAAGCAATTATTATTTAACTTTTTATCAAAGTAATCGTAAATAGGATGAATCGCTTTGGGAGTAATTTTTAGCTTCAATTCCTTAAAAACAGTTCTGTTAAACGTATCTATTGGATCTTCAGTTTTCTTGTTCTCTCCTCCAAATAATGACCAAAGGGGAGCAGATGATTTACGCTGCTGCAAGAGAATTTGTTGAGTAGACAAATGGTAGAAAAATCCGCTTGCATGAAACTTCTTATGCATTGTATGTATTATACCACAAAAACAGAGGAAAAACTAAGCCAATCTGCTATAATTATGCTTATGAAAGTTGCGATTCTTGGAGGAAGTTTTGATCCGCCCCACATCGGACACGCTTTAGCTGCTTTGCAAATTAAAGAGATTTTAAATTTAGATCAGGTTTGGCTTATGCCTTGCTTTATCCATCCGTTCGGCAAAAAACTTTCCGATGCGAACCATAGGCTTTCTATGGCAAAATGTTTGGAAAATACGAATATTAAGGTTTCTGATTTTGAACTTAAAAATAAAAAAGTAAGCTATACCATTGACACTCTTAATTCCTTATCGCAAAAATACAGAAACGACATTTTCTATTGGATTTTAAGCTCCGAGGATTTGGAAAATTTTCAAAAATGGAAAAACTGGCAAGAAATCATTAAAAAATATAATCTGATAATTTTCCCACGAAGACCACAAGCAAGCCTTAAAGAAAAAATAAAAAAATGCCTAAACCTAGAATCTATACCCGACAATATTACCGTAATAAGTTTAGATAAATTAGTCACTACGGGTATTTCCTCAACGATTATCAGAGAAAGAGTAAGGAAAAATTTACCTATTACTTATATGGTGCCGGAAAAAATTGAACAATTTATCTTAACTAACAAACTGTATAAATAACCTATATGAATAAAAATTTTCTAAATATAAATCCCGAAAACGAAAAGGACAAAATTACTGATTTTATAAAAAATACTTTAGATAAACAAAAGATTAAAAATGTAACTATCGGGCTTTCCGGAGGGATAGACTCAATGACAAGTTTTTATCTTCTTAAAGACATTCTTCCTCTTAAAAATATTTTCATTGCTCATTTATATTATTTCGAAAACTCTTTTACTGATTTAGATGAGGTGATTAAAACTGCAGGCTTACCTTCAGAGAATATTCATTATTTATCAATAAAAAAACCCGCAGATTCTATTTGCGAACTTCTGAAAATTGGGGATAATAAAATAAGAATGGGTAATGTTATGGCAAGAATTCGAATGATTATCCTTTACGATTTGGCGAAAAAATACAAAGCTCTTGTTTGCGGCACAGAAAATAAATCGGAACATTATTTAGGATATTTTACCCGTTTTGGAGATGAAGCATCGGATATGGAACCAATCAGACATTTGTACAAGACTCAACTTTATCAGCTTGCTTCTTACCTTAATGTACCCCAAGAATTTATCTCAAAACCTCCGACCGCAGGACTTTGGGAAGGACAAACGGATGAACAAGAATTTGGTTTTTCCTATAGGCAAGCAGATCCGATACTATATCTTTATTTCGAGAAAAAAATAAGTTTGGAAAAAATAAAAAATATGGGATTTGCAAATGCGGAAAAAATTATAAATTTTGTAAATAAAAACGCTTATAAACATAATACTCCTTACGTCTTGAAGTAAAAATCATGAGATTTACGCATATTGATTTTTTGCGCGCTATAAGCATTATCGGAGTTATCGCAATTCACGTTTTGTATTATAATTTAACCTCAAAAGTTAACTTAACAACTGCAGTATGGAATTATTTACATTTCGTGGTCACAGGCTTTGTACTTTGTTCGGGATATGTGCTCTTAAGAAAAACCGACTCTCTGAAAACTCTTACGGGAACACTTGGGTGGTACAAAAAACGGCTTATACGCTTAATCATTCCTTATTACATATATGTAATCGTCCATATTCTGCTTACTTATTTTCTTCCTAATTTCTTCTCCGGACTAGGAGTAAAAGCAAATTTTAATTATTTTTTTCAGGCGCTTTTTTTTTCAAACTCCGTTAGCATCAGCTGGCTGCCTCTTCTTTTTGTTCAGCTGACAATTTTATTTCCCCTCCTTATCTTTTTATTGAGAAAAAATCTTTTGTATGTTTACTTAATCTTCTCTCTTACTATAACTTTTTTAATAACCGTCAAGCCTTTCCCTTTTAATTATTATGAATATATGTTTATTCCTTGGTCATTAATTACGCTTTTAGCAATATATTTATTTAATGTCGAAAAAAGTAAATTAAACTTCACGAGACATTTATTATTTCTGGCAATAACAGGAGGAATAATTTTCGCAATACTTTCATTCCTGTGGACGTCCTTGCATAGACCGATGTATCTTATAGACAATAAATATCCTCCTAATTTTTTCTACCTATCTTATGGTGTTTTTATAACAATGTTAATGCTGTACATAAGCAGATTTTCAATTTTCCTTCGAAAGGGGATTGTTGATTTTTATACCTACATCAGCAAAAACTCTTATTCGCTGTATTTTATCCACTATATGGTTTTGGATTTCGTAGTAGAAAGCAGAAAATTTATCGGCCAGCACGGAGCAATTATTGATTTCTCGGCAGTAATATCGCTAAGTCTTCTTATCTCCTATTTAATAAATATAATATCTAAAACCATAAAAATATCCCCAATTAACAACTCATAGTTTGCATTTTGCCATTATCTTTGATATAGTTTGAGTAGGTATGGAAAAAATCCGCCCATTATCGCCTGCGGAGGCATCTAGAGTACGTCCCTCTCGCCTTAAAGGCTGTATAGGAGTATGTGGTGATACCTACGGAGGGAACGTACAGGCTGAAGAGGGAATTCCTGTTAGAAAAGTAGGCACGATACTTGTTCGTCGCGCAAGAGAACGGGCGATGAGGGAGAAGAATGTCTATGAAGCGCTAGGACCAGGAAAACTGTTTGACGGGAAAGAAGTATACGACGTACATCCCCGTGATCCAGATAATCCTGATAATCATGGCACATATCTTACTAGATAAATTTGTCCTACATTTCTACGCATAAAACCAGTTTTATATATTTTTTTTATAAATGCCTATTAGTTCTGATTTTTCCAGAATGTGCAAATGGTGTTTTGTTGTCAAGAGTAACAAGCTTTGATACAATTAGCTTGGTTTGCCCGGGTGGCGAAATTGGTAGACGCGCTGGCTTCAGGAGTCAGTTCCCTTACGGGATTGGGAGTTCGAGTCTCCCCTCGGGCACATTTATGATAGAATAGTTAAGTTCGGGCTTGTGGCGGAACTGGTATACGCGTACGCTTGAGGTGCGTATTCCGTAAGGAGTGGAGGTTCAAGTCCTCTCAAGCCCACTTCGCTTCGCTCAGTGCAAGCACACACGATATAATATAAATGGGCTGGTGCTGAAAAACAAAGTTTTGAAGTGCTAGTCCTGAGGAAGTCCCGCTAAGCGGGACGACGAAGGGCACTTAGCTCAGCGGTAGAGCGCTTCGTTTACATCGAAGATGTCAGGGGTTCAAATCCCTTAGTGCCCACCACTAAAATGTTTTTGTTAATTTTGAAATTTGTCTTCTTCGTATAAGTAATTTCTTGTCCGACTTGGCAATTTCTTGGGCTTTTTTCAAATACATTTTCGCTTGACTTGGATTATCTTCTCTTAAAAGTTCTGCTAACCGCATATAGCAGCCGGATTCCCAAACATGTACCACGAAATCATTAACTTCATTTTTATTTTCTTGAATTTTCCGTAATCCTTCAAGAAGCAAACGCAGTCCTTCCTTTTTTTCCCCTATTTTATATACAGCTTCTCCTAAATGATATTTATAATCTCCTTTTTCCGCATTAGTTCCCGTGTAACTATCCAAGGATTTTCGATAATTTTCTTCTGCTTTTTCATAATCTTCAAAAAGCATATGCGTCTCTCCAAGCCTAAAATAGGCTACTCCATATAATTTTCTAAGGCTAAAATTTTGGGCAATCTCCAAACACGCTTCCGCATCTTTTTTCATTAATATTGCGAATGCTTTTTGCGAAGATAATAAAAATAAATGTTTGTATATTAATGCGCGATCAACTATCGCCATTGCAATTCCACTGTTATCACTTTTACTCGCGTATTCCATTAACGCTTCTTCCATTAGTCTTAATGCTTCAAGATGCTTATCTTCTTCACGGGCAACATTTGTTCTATGATGAAATTCATTTGTGAAAGTATACGTTGAGTAAGCGCTTTTCTTTATTGCCATAGAATAATTATAACATTTTCATATTTACATCGGCTACGAAAATTGATATTATCAATGTCGAATAAAATGTTTTATGTTTATGTACTTTTTGATAAAAATAGAAATTTTTATATTGGGTATTCAAAAGATTTAAAAGCTAGAATTAAAGAACATAGAGATGGAAAAGTATATTCAACTAAGACAAAGTTGCCAATAAAATTAATATATTACGAAGCGTGCGTAAACCAATTTGATGCTGTAAAAAGAGAAAAATACTTAAAAAGTGGTCCTGGAAGAAAATTTCTCAAAAATAGATTAAAAAGGTTTATTGGAGATAAAAACTTGATAAAATAGATTTCACTTGCCTCGGCCAGTTAGAAGGTAAAGGTCGGGGCTTTAGATTCTAAAGTAACGGTAGTATAATATAGCTTGAAGTTTGATTTTGTTTTAATACCAAACTTCTAACTGGCCGAGATAGCCAAGTTGGTCAAGGCACCTGTCTGAAGAACAGGCTATGTCAGTTCGATTCTGACTCTCGGCACTTCGGTCGGGATACGACCTCAGTGCGAATTTCTATTCGCACACGAATGAAATTTTGAATTATTATATTTATATACTTAAATGTAAAGATGGTTCGCTGTATACCGGATATACTAAAAATATAGAAAGACGAATATTTGAACATAATTTTACCAAATATGGAGCGAAATCGATTAAAGGACGACTGCCTGTTGAATTAGTTTATTCAGAAACATATACTACGAAAACAGAAGCGTTAAAAAGAGAAATAGAAATTAAAGGGTGGAGAAAAGAGAAAAAAGAGCAATTAGTAAATAGTGCGCGAGCATTGAGCCGCGCGAAATGCTAGCGCCGATGAACGCAGTGAAGAGGCGGATGTAATTCAGTGGTAGAATGCTTCCTTGCCAAGGAAGATGTCGCCGGTTCGAATCCGGTCATCCGCTCAAATTAGCTTCAAAAGCTTGACATAAAATCCAAAGTATGTCAGTATATTCTTTACATGAGAAGGATCTTTCTGCTCACGTCTTTCTTTCTAATCACCCCTATTTTTCTTATTTTTAACATCTTATATTTGTCGTTTTTGTCTTATAATCAAAATCATAACGGGGGATTCATATCGTTTAACAGTACTCGCTCTGTTGCCTTCGCCGCTTTACCGTCCACAGAAAATTTTTGGACAGACTCTGTTGTGCAAAAAGATGCCAGAATAGATGTTGTGTCGCAGTTTTTTAGTCTTTACAATTCTCCGCTGACGCCCTTCGCCTCCGAGATAATTAAAGCTTCCGACACCTACAACATAGATTATCGGTTGCTTCCCGCTATAGCTATGCAAGAGTCAAATTTATGCAAAAAAATGCCGCCCAATTCATACAACTGTTGGGGATACGGAATATATGGCAAGAATGTCAAAAAGTTCCCTGGTTTTCCTCAAGCAATAGACGCGGTTTCTAAAACTCTTGCTTTCGAATATAAAGATAAGGGACTTAAGACCCCAAAAGAAATTGTCAGTAAATATACTCCAACCGATAATGGCAAATGGGAATTCGCAGTATCCTATTTTATGGACTACCTAAAGCTTCCCTCCAGCCTCTAATCTGCAAAACCTAACTTATAGTAAGGGGCTTGACAAACCTATAGTCTTATGATATAGTATTACCTAGATCCTAAGGTATGCGTTTCCAAATGTATACGTTAGGATTTTTTTATGGCTTAATTGCCAAAGACTATGAGACGTTTTATAATTATATTACTAACATTGTTTTTGTACCAATTATTTTCTTATAAAGCTTATGCTATGCAGGATGCATCCGGTTCTTCTGCTGCTTTGACAACTTTAATGCAAGTCAAAGAAGAAAACAGTCATATTAGAATATTGAAAAAGTTCTTAGAAAAATACTCCTCCCCCTTAACTCCATACGCTCAAAGTTTCGTAGATAATGCTGCGAAATATGACCTTGATTGGAGACTAGTTGCTGCTATTTCAGGTCTTGAATCCACATTCGGCCAGCAAATACCATACAATTCTTACAACGGATGGGGATGGGGGATTTATGGCGATAATATAATAAGATTTTCGTCTTGGGATGAGGGAATTCAGACTGTGTCTAAGGGACTTAGGGAAAACTATATAAATAAATGGCAGGCTCAAGATGTATATGAAATAGGCAGGATATACGCATCTTCTCCTACATGGGCAGTGAGAGTAGAGTGGATTATGAACAGAATGCAGGAGTTTGAGCTGGCAAATGCGAGAGAAACTCTTTCGCTTTCGCTATAAATCTTGTATAATGCCTTTAAACTGGGTGAATTGCCCAGGTGGCGAAATTGGTAGACGCGCTAGGTTTAGGACCTAGTTCCCTTTA
>JBBTZX010000072.1:0-4207 GCA_038061125.1 Patescibacteria group bacterium
TGTGTTCCCCATAAATAGTACCGCATCGAAATTAATGTTTAATTTTTCCAGGATCTCTTCTGTTTCTCCATTAAAAAATTTAACTCTTGCTTTTGTTTCTTCCGAAAGAATTTGTTTTCTTCTGTTTGCTTCTTTTACCATTCCCAAACTTCTATCAGTACCTATTACCGTAAATCCCTTCTTGGCAAGTTCTATGGCATGATCCCCGGTTCCGCAGCCAATATCCAAAATTTTCGCTACATGGTTTTGGGAAAGGATTTTCAAAAGATCCGGCATTTCGTGTTCTAGCCTATTTTTCATATCAACTGCCCGATAATAGGTTTTTGAAATCCAATCATTGTAATCTTTATCTTCTGTAAAAAATATTTTATCTCCGACTACTGCTTTAAAGATATCTCCTTTGGAAATAATACCAACCAGATTACCTTTGTCATCAACCACGGGAAGTCTGCCGACCTTTTCTATAAACATTAATGATTGTGCTCTTAAAAGAGGAGTATCGGCTGTGATAGTGGTAGCGTTTTTAGACATTATTTTGTCAGCAGTCATCTCAAAAATCTCATCAACTTTTTTCTCCATATTCTCAAAATCTCCGGATCGGAACGGATCTTCTACGTAGTCCTGCATTGAGGGATAAAATTTAGCCAGAATGTCACGCTCCGTAATAAAACCGACAACTTTTCTGTCCTTACATACAGGAAGTCCATTAATGCCGCGTCCGAAAATAAGGGTTGCTACATCCTTGACTTTCGTATCTACAGATACGAATTCTACATGTCTCGCCATTACGTCAGTTACTTTCATATCTTCCCTTTCAACTTTTGGAGTAAGCTTTCTTGATATTCTTTTTTTCTGTTTTTAAGAACATCTTTAAAAATTTCCTTTATAAGCGGATCTCTAGCATGATATAAAGCAAAATTTAGGAAAAATTCCTCTAAGTCTTTATCTTGCTCATTCTCATACTCCAATGCCTGGATGACTGTTTCAAGCTTATCAATCTGCCAAAATATTTTAGCTTCAGGCGTTTTTCCATCCATCATTTCGTTAAGAATTGATACGTACCCATCGCTTTGACTAATTTTGCTAAAAATTTTACCAATACTTTCTCTTTCTTTCCTTTCTTCAATATCTCTTTTTTTAATATCAATTAATTGTCCTCTTTCTGCTATTACATCCCCTGCTGTTGGCTTACCAAGATCATGCAAAAGTGCCATCTTGATAAGTTTTTCTTTATCAAGACTAGAATCAAATTTATCTGCCAAAATCATAATCATAACTCCAACTCTAAATGAATGTTCGGCAACACTTTCCGGATTTTTAATTTTCTCCCTAACCCAACCGGATCTTAATAGTCTTTTTGACCTTCCGACCTCTTTGAAAAATTGCAGATAATTTAAAGTATTTTTTAAAGACATATAAGCGCCTTTACTTTATCACCAAACTTGCTAAATATCAATATTGCAGATTACAATTCAAATAACGGAGTTTTATTTTATGCTTTTTGCGTTTTAAGATATTCACTAAGAGCCTCTAGGTACTTTCTCGTATCCTCTCTTGTGCCTATACTTACTCTTACTGTTCCCTTAGGATCTGATCTTTTCCTAACAATTATATTTTTAGATTTGAGAAAAGCTGTTATGCGTCCATCTTCATCTTTAATTAAATGGAAATTTGCTCCGCTTGGGAAAAATTTTATTTTATTTTTAATATAAAATTTTTCAATCATTGGTTTTGAAACCTTCATAACTTCCGCTACGTAAGCTTCTATATCTTTTCTGACACTAAGATATTTCAAGGATTTTATAGCAAAGACGGCGGGCATAGAAACATCATAAGGACCTCTTATTTTTACTAGCTCTTCGATATTCTTTTTTTGAGAAATCACACATCCTGCTCTAAGACCGGGGATACCCATGTTTTTGGCAAAGCTTCTAATTACGAATAGGTTATCAAAGTTCTTAATCAAATCCAAAACAGTAAGACCGGGAGAAAAACTGTGGTAAGTTTCATCTATCACAACTGCTATGCCAGCTTCTTTTGCTTTCTCAATAAGCTTACGGCATTGCGATTTAAGGACAATAGTTCCAGTCGGATTATTGGGGTTGCAAATTATCAACAGCTTGACTCTCCTCTTAATTATTTTCATTATTTCTTTAAAAGGAAAGGTTAGATTTTTTCCTTGGTAGCGGGGTGAAATAATTTTTGCTCCCTGGATACGAGCAGACTGTTCGAAGATGGGAAATGTCGGTTTTGGAATTATTACGCTGTCTTCTTCTCCAATCAAGGATCTCAACACGACATCAATTGCCTGATCCGCTCCGTTGGTTGCCATTACCTCGTATTCGGAAACTTTAAAGAAATTAGCTAAAATTTTATTTAGATCTCCGTATTCTGGATAGATCTGAAAATCGCCTTTTCTTACATAATCCTTAACCATTTTGCGAACTAAGGGATGCGGAGGTTTTGTTCTTTCATTAAAATCCAAACGCAGGTAATTCTTGCCTGTTCTTCCCTCAATGGGAGGAGCATATTTTCGCATCTTAAGAATGGCTTTTCTAAATAACATATTGCCAGTCTTAAGATTTTAGAGCATAAGATGCAAATTTACAAGCTCTTCTTTTCTATCCCTTTAAAGATTTATATAAGATATGGTAAATATGTCGCTGTGATTTTGCTAATTGACTTATATTTACTAAACATATATAATTTACAGGCTAAAATTAGCTCTTATCTATATAACACCACATCTTTATAAACTAGATGCTGGTTTTAATTATTATAAGACAAAAAACTAGTCACTAATTTTATTGTTACTATGAATAATATAGAAGGTCAAAGAAGGAAAGAAAAGGAACCAAAAATATTTTCCAACACTATTTTGGCTGTTGACGTTGACGGCGTATTAATACAGCCAATTGCTTATCGCCAGGCAATTAATAAAACTGTTAGTTTTTTCGCGGAAAAATTAGGTATTGATCCGCAGGAATATACCCTTGATGACGAAAACAAAACCTTCGGTCGCAGTATGAGTCATTTTGAAGCAAACGGCATTCACGATCCGTGGGATGTTTCGGCAATTATTGTTGCCTTAATGCGTCTTAAAAAAGAGGGTGTAGATATTTCTTGCGGAGAAGCTTTAGAAATTTATAAAAAAAATCCCGATAAGAAAGCCCATCCGCCGGAAACCATACTAATGGAATTTAAAGGGCGTTATGAAGGCAAAATTCCCGAAAAAACTTTGGCAGAAATCATCCAAGACCTTAGTGATACTAGAGATGCTGTCAAAAACAGCATCACCGGAGTCTTTCAGGAATATATACTGGGAGCAAAAATCTTTGAAAAAACCTATGGTAAGAAAAATCAGACAGGGACAGCTGAATCTTTAATCAATACGCAGGATCGTTTATTAATTAACTTCGCCGGACTAGGCATTCTTAAGCAAATTAAAGAAAAGGACGGAAAAATAATCATTTATACGGGCAGACCAGGTCTTCCTCCATCTAATGTTGTTAGAAAAAGGTCCGACGGTTATTCCCCGGAAGCGGAACTGGCAATTGAAAAATCTCATATTGACGCTTTGGGGCCGGTCACGATGGGTTCAATGGAGTGGCTTGGGAGAACAACAAATACACCAATTGAAAATTTAACAAAACCAAACCCAACGCAAGCCGTCGCAACGATCCTTTCAGCGCTAAGAGGGAAAACCGATGCTCAATTGCTAGTGGATGCCTTTGAATGGACTAAAAACGGAAAAGTCCCCAAGGAAATTCAGAAAATCATAAACAAAAAAGAACAAAAGCCTTTGGAAATAGTAGTTGTCGAAGACACTCGTTCTGGAGTAGTAGCTTTTATCAACGCGCAAAAAATCTTTAATTTGGCAGGACTGAAAACAAAAATTGTTACGATCGGTGTGCATGGTGGCAGCGAAGAAAAATACAACAGCTTTAAAGAACTGGCGGAAACAGAAAAAATTGAGCTAATCACCTGTACAACCGTCAATGACGGCGTTCAATTTTACTTTGATAAAAAACAGAAAGGGGAAATATAAGTTATGGGCAATTTAGAAAGAGGTGGGATAGCAGGACAAGAACATTTAGGAGTCACAGATTTAATAAAGATTTATCGACTCTCCGAAATGACAGATGCCCAGAAAAAAACTATCTTAAATCGGTCTAGCGTTGACATAGCTGGAATAAAACAGGAGATC
>JBBTZX010000073.1:0-1313 GCA_038061125.1 Patescibacteria group bacterium
CATCGGACAATATTTCCAATTTCTTTTCGAGGCTTAATTATCTAAAAATTGCCCGAACGCATGACATAGAACTGATGAGGGATGCACAGCAGGCGAAAAATAATTATGCAAATCAAAAGGACATTTTTGAAGCAAAAAAGAAAAAAGTTGAATCTCTCAAAGCCCAACTGGAATCTTATACATCTCAACTTGCACAAGAGAAGAAAGACAAACAAGCGCTTTTGGCAGTAACAAAAAATAATGAGGCGACTTATAAACAAATGCTTCAATCTGCGCTAGCAGAACAGAGAGCCATTCAGCAAATTGCTGCGGGCGGAGGGAATGCGGTTTCGGTTGGAAGGGTTAAAGAAGGTGATTTGATTGGATATATGATAAGCGGTAAGTCGGCATGTTCTTCCGGTACTCACTTACATTTTGAGGTTCGTAAGGATGGAGGAATACAGGATCCCAGTCAATATTTATCTAGTAAGTCTGTGACTTTTGAGAATTCTCCTGATGGATCTTTTTCCTTTGGCGGGTCTTGGAGCTGGCCACTTTCAGATCCTATATTTGTTGAGCAAGGATTTGGTATGACTTATTGGGCAAGGATTGGTTGGTATGCGGGTGGTCCTCATACGGGGCTTGATTTATATTCTAATTCCTCTCTTGCAGTTCGTGCAGTTAAAGACGGCGAACTCTTTCGAGGCAGTATAGCTTGCGGAGGAGGACAGCTGCCTTTTAGTCGGGTCGATCAAGCTGATGGTATTCAAACTTATTATTTACACATTTGGCCTAACTAGTAAGTCTTTATAATTTATTAATTTTATTTGATGAAGGCAAAAATTGCCCTAATTGCTTTTTTATTATTTTTATTCTGTTTTTCTTTTGTAAAACCAGCTTTTGCTACTGCACCTTCAATTACTGCTTATCCTACGGGAACAATAAGTCTAGATACTTCTTTTACCGTTACAGCAACAATGAGCGGATTATCAAAAAATGCCGTATATAGACTCCGCGTTGCTCTCGCACAGCCGGGAACAACTACTTATTTTGGGTCAACATTTGATGGTACCAATTGGCACTACGGCTCTATAAATGATGGAAATTATACTAGTGCAACAACGGATAATAATGGTGCTTGGGGAGGGGATATTCAGGGGAAAATAGACTCCGATGACCCAAATTTTACTGCAGGAGCAGGGATTTATGACCTTAAAATTGGTAGATATACTCAAACAGGAAGTACCGCAACATGGTCAAATATTGTTAGCGTTGATATAGCTATTCCCCCCCCCACGCCAACCCCAACAGATACGCCGACACCGACCCCAACA
>JBBTZX010000074.1:0-4955 GCA_038061125.1 Patescibacteria group bacterium
TATAGATTTAGGCGCTGAAAGATTTTTGCTTTCTTCTACTTTGAATGCGGTTTTGGCGCAAAGAATAGTTAGGAAAATTTGCCTTCACTGCAAAGAAGAATATATTCCCCTACCCCAAATAATTCAGGAAATTAAGAACGGTTTGGGTAATCTTTTTCCGTCAGCGGGAGAAACTGTTAAGCTGTATAAAGGTAAGGGCTGCGAAGAATGCGCAGGTTCGGGATACTTGGGAAGAATTGGTATTTTCGAAACGCTTCCTGTTTCGGAGAAAATGTCAACGCTTATTCTGCAAAATGCCGATAGTAATTCCATAGAAAAAGAAGCAATTTCGGAGGGTATGATTGTGCTAAAACAAGACGGATATCTGAAAGCTCTGCAGGGAATAACAACAGTGGAAGAGGTGTTAAGGGTGGCACAGGAATAGTATGGAGATACAAGAATTATTAAATATAACAATTCAAAATAAAGCCTCGGATCTGCATTTGTTAGCAGGTATTGTTCCGACAATACGTGTTGACGGTTCATTGGTGTTCCTGCCAAATTACCCGGCGGTAACTAAAGAAGATGCGGAGCGAATGATCTTTTCTATACTTACGCCATCTCAAAAAGAGCTTTTGCTGGCGAATAAGGAATTGGATTTTTCCTTTGGATTTGGCGGAGGGACTTATGGAAATTTGGGAAGATTTAGGGTTAATCTGTATTTTCAAAGAGGAATTCTTAGCGGGGCGTTTCGTTTTCTTGAACCAAATATCAAGACAATTGACGATCTTCATCTGCCAAAAATCGCTCACAATTTCGCTGCTCTTAAGCAAGGATTTATTTTGGTTACCGGTCCGACAGGTCAGGGAAAATCAACAACTTTGGCGGCAATTATCAACGAGATAAATGCCAATAGGGCAAATCATATCCTGACGATAGAAGATCCGATAGAATATATCTATCCAAATGGAAAAAGTATTATTTCCCAGCGCGAGATGGGTTCTGATACACACTCTTGGGGAATGGCTCTAAAATCCGCTTTAAGAGAAGACCCTGATGTGGTTTTGGTCGGAGAAATGAGAGATCCCGAAACTATTTCATCTGCAATTACGGTTGCAGAAACTGGACATTTGGTATTCTCTACTCTGCACACAAATTCTGCGTCCCAAACAATAGACAGAATTATTGATTCTTTTCCTGCAGATCAGCAAACTCAAATAAAAATTCAGCTGGCATCAACCTTAAAAGGTATTATTTCCCAGCGTCTGGTGCCGATGATAAACGGAGGAAGAGTTCCTGCAGTTGAAATACTTATCGGTACTCCTGCGGTTGCCAACAATATTAGGGAAGGGAAAACGCATTTGATTGATTCCATAATCCAAACATCTTCGGATGAAGGGATGATTACTTTGGAGTCTTCGCTGGCTTCTCTAGTTTTGGCAGGCAATATCAGCCTTGAGACTGCAAAGGAATATGCTTTGCATCAAGACGATCTTGCGCGTCTTGTCAGTTAACTTATGAGATTATTGTATCAAGCTGTAACTAGGGAAGGGAAAAAAGTCAGAGGAGTAATTAATGCAAGCGATACCAATGAGGCAGCAGCATATTTAAGAAGCAAGAATTTTATTCCGATAAGTATCTCCAAAGAGAACAAAAACAAATTTTTAGATGCTCTTCCCATGTTCTCCCAAAAAATTACCGCTTCGGATTTGGTGATTTTTACCAGACAATTATCTTCGATGCTGACAGCAGGACTTACTCTTATTAAATCCTTGGAAATTCTTAAGGAGCAGTTGGAAAAAGAGGCGATGATAGAAATTGTCGATAGCATAATTACAGACATAGAGGAAGGGTCAACTTTCTCTGCGGCAATTGCCAAATATCCGCAAGTTTTTTCCTCAATATATGTTTCTCTTATCAAAGCGTCCGAAACATCCGGACTTTTGGATAGATCCCTTTTAAGACTTGCCGACAATTTGGAAAAACAGCAAAAATTAAAAGGGACAATCAGATCCGCTCTGATGTATCCGATTATAGTTGTAATTTTGATGGTTGTGGTAGTTGCGATTATGATGGTTTTTGTTATTCCCCAGCTTTCTGTCTTGTATAACGATCTGAATATTCCTTTGCCCTTGCCTACGCAAATAATTGTAAGCCTTTCAAGTTTCGTTATAATTTTCTGGCCTGTGATAGTGGCATCAATAGTCTTGAGCGTATTTTTTTACAAGCGTTGGCACAAAACAGAAGGCGGACAGCTGATTATCGATAATTTGCTTCTCAAACTTCCGGTTTTTGGTGTTCTTATCAGAAAAACAATTCTTGTGGAATTTTCCAGAACTTTGGGACTGATGGTGGGAACAGGAAGTTTGGTTGTGGAGTCTTTGATAAAAACAGCAGATATAAGCGGGAATATTCATTATAGAAATGCCATTTTGGATGTTGCCAGAAGAGTAGAAAAAGGAGTAACTGTCGGAGACGCAATGGCAGCTTATGTTTTATTTCCTCCGGTTCTTGTTCAGCTGGTAAAAATCGGGGAACAGACGGGAAAGCTTGACGAAACTCTGCTTAGGGCGTCTGAATATTTCGAAGGAGAAGTTAGTGAGACTGTTAAAGCTTTAACAACCGCGCTTGAGCCTTTTATTATGGTAGTTTTGGGAATCGGCGTTGCGTTCTTAATTATTTCCGTGATTACGCCGATATACAGCTTAACATCATCTATTCAATGACTCCGCTTTGTGATTCACTTTACCCCCTTGACAAGGAAAATATAATGTGTTCTACTAAATATATAGTCAAATAATGAAAAGAATTTATAACAAGCTTTTTTCTGTCGGTTCCAAAGGTTTTACGCTCATTGAGCTTCTAGTGGTTATCGGTATCCTCGGGATACTTGCTTCAGCCCTTATTGCTACCATTGACCCCTTCGAACAGCTTAAGAAAGCTACGGATGCAAAAATAAAAAATATTACCGTAGAATTTCAAACAGCATTGGTAAGATATTACACAACGCATGGTACATTTCCTTGGAACGATATCGCTAGCATAGAAAACAATACTAATCCGGCTTGTACGGCACTTAGTTCAGCCGTGATATCAGGTCAAAAACTTAGCGTTGCAGCAGTAAAAGCATGTATTGATAATGCAGGCGGCGCAAGTTTGATTGCGGAGGGAGAGCTAAAAAGTTCATTCACGTCTGATGTAAATGATCTTGGTAAAGTGTATGTTACTTGGGATCCGGCTAATGCCACAAATGCAACTATTTGTTTTAGTCCAACATCAAAATCTCAAAAAGGCGCTCCTGATACGAAATGGACAGATGCGCAGGGAGCCACAGAAGGAGCAGCTTGTCCAAGTTCAACAGCAGCAGACAATATATGCTTTTGGTGCACACAGTAAGCTTCGCGTGTCCTCTTGATTAAATAATTTGCTATACTAGATTATAAACGTTGATTTTATTGGATGAATAGCTTGTTCACTTTTTATATTCTTATCATCGGTTTACTGATTGGGTCGTTTCTGAATGTTCTAATAGATAGAATTCCGAAGAGAAGATCATTTATTAAGGGAAGGTCGTATTGCGATTCGTGCAAGAAAACTCTCAAATGGTACGATTTAGTTCCTGTTTTTTCATTTATTTTTTTGCAAGGCAAATGCCGGCAGTGCCGATTCCCTATCTCCTTTTATTACCCTATCGTTGAGCTGGTTACAGCGTCTTTATTTACAGTAACGTTTGTATTTGTTCTTGGAGGAAATTTTCAATTGGATAAAATCACAACCTTAATTTATTATTTGTTTATTGTTTCCTCTCTCATTGTTATCTTTTTTACCGATTTAAAATATGGAATTATTCCCGACAAAATCTTGTTTTCCGCTATCCTAGTCTCCCTAGCGTATCTATTCACTATTCATAATTCTTTATTCATAATTCACTTCTTGTCTGGCGTGGGCGCATTTTTATTATTTCTACTTTTGCACTTAATTACCAAAGGCAAAGGAATGGGATTTGGAGATGTAAAACTCGTCTTTTTGATTGGGCTTATCTTAGGCATTCTTAATACAGTTTTAGCTTTATATCTAGCATTCTTGACAGGGGCTGCGGTTGGGCTCATACTAATTTTATGGGGAAAAAGAAAGTTTTTTGGGGGAAAAATTCCCTTCGGTCCATTTTTGGTTTTGGGAACATTTATAAGTTTGTTTTTGGGAGAAAAAATAATCAAGGTTTTACTTTGGTAGAGCTTGTTGTTGTGCTTGTAATCCTGGCAGTTCTCGTAGGTATAAGCTTAACCCTACTTAATCCTAAGAAATATATTGATCAGGCGAAAGATGCGAAAAGAGCTCACGACTTAACTCAAATTCAAAGCGCGCTGGATACCTATTATAATGATTACAATTATTACCCTAAATTATTAAGTCAATTAAACAGTGATCAGACTAAAATTTATATGAAAGATATTCCTACAGATCCGGATACAGGTTTTCTTTATCCTTATGAAATTAATGCTGATGAGACTTATCCGCAATGGAATATACTATTTGCAAAAGTTTCTACACGCTCGAACATGTGGTCAACCTGCCCGTTAGATCAGTTTTCCGACTGCATACCGCCAAATTATGACTCTTCATATATTTGTGTTTTGTCCGGAAAAATTGACTGTACTTATGTTAAATCCGTAGAAGTTCTACCGCCCATAGTTCCAACCGGCGTTCCAACCCCAACCCCAACTTCAATACTTAACCCTACGCCTACTACTCCTTTTGGAGGTCCGACAAATACTCCGACTCCGACAGGATTCTTAACGCCAACGCCAACAGGTACACTTAGTCCAACTCCAACTCCTATTTTTACGCCCACGCCCACACTTCCTCCGCCTACTCCGACACCGTGTGTTAAAATTTACGCTTGTAGGCCGACATGCAACCAATTAGATACGCCGGCAGATGATGGCTATTGTTCATCGAATTGCGATGGAGCTTGC
>JBBTZX010000074.1:5055-7241 GCA_038061125.1 Patescibacteria group bacterium
TAGAAAGAATTATGAATCAAGAATCAAGAATTAAGAATATTAAGAAAAATAACATTATTCATAAATCCAGGGGGTTTACTCTGATAGAGCTTCTGATTGTAGTTTCTATTATTGGGGTATTGGCAACTTTGCTGATGACCAATTTTATAGGCATAAGACAGCGTGCTCGGGACGCCCAGCGCAAAGGTGACCTTAAGCAAATTCAGTCGGCACTTGAGCTTTACAGAGCAGATCAAGGAAGTTATCCTTTAACAGCTTCTTTTCCTGTCTGCGGTCTTTCTCTAACCGGCGGTTCTCCTCAATCGACTTATATGCAAAAAATTCCCTGCGATCCCTTAAATGCTACACCTTATACATATACTTACGGTTCAAACGGCACCGCATATAGTCTTATCTCGTGTTTGGAGAACTTAAACGACTCACAGAAAGATGCAGCGAATAATAGTCCTTGCGATGGGACAAATAATTGGTCTTTTACGGTTCAAAACCCATGAAAAATTATGGCTTTACTCTTATTGAACTTGTCGTGGCGTTTTCCGTAATCGCTTTATTGTCCACAGTTGGAATAGCATCTTTCGTAAACTACAGTCGGAGCCAGGCTCTTACGGTGAGCGCTAAAGACTTGGTAAATACTCTTAATCTGGCTAAATCCCGCAGTCTTTCTCAAGTTTTGCCTTCACAATGTTCCGGCCAAAGTCTTGTCGGTTACGAAGTAAGATTGTGCATTTCCACACAATCTTGTGCTTCGGGAATAAATTATGAACTCAACGTTGTGTGTTCAGGGAGTATTTATTCAGCAATAGAAACAAAAAACCTGCCTGTTAATATCAATTTTGATACGGTCAAAACTACGACAACATCATTTATTTTTCCTGTTCTAACCGGAGGAGTAAAAATGAATGGCGGAGACGGAACAATTGTCTTATCGGGATATTATGGACAGGAAAAAATAATTACAGTTAGTAATTCCGGTATTATCAAATGAAAATAAAAAAACTATTCATTAACAGATACGAGTGCGGACAGACTTTAATTGAAGTTTTGGTTGCTCTTGGCGCAGCAGTAGCAGTTCTTTTTGGCATAACAATTGCGGTTCTCTCTTCTCTTAATAATGCGCAGTTTACCCAAAATCAAAACTTAGCTAATAAATATGCTTCGCAGGGAATGGAAATTATAAGACAGCTTAGAGATTCCGCCTCTTCCGGTCTCTCGCAATATTCGAATATTTTTTATTGTTTAGGTGAGGATGGGAAGTTAATAGCTAAAGGTTTGGGGTGTGGGCAGAACGTGGGAGTTTTTGTGAGAGAAATTAACTTGGATCAAAACTCTTCTTCCTGTGGCGGAACTGGTGTTTTGTCAACAGTATTAGTTTCATGGTCAGATGGCGCTTGCACAGACATTTCCAATCCCTATTGTCATCAGGTGAAATTAATTTCTTGTTTTTCTAATCCTGCTACAATATCAGCACCATAATGAAAAATAATAAAGGTTTTACTCTGGTAGAGCTTTTGGCTGTTGCCGTAGTTATGGTTGTAGTCAGCGTCATAGTAACTGCTACGATAACTTCTTCTCTTCGCGGAACTACCAAGACGAATACGATTAATGATGTCAGGCAAAATGGCAATTATGCGATTGCTCAAGTTTCCAAGATGATTGAATATGCCAAAAGCTTTAATGGAGTTAGCAATGACAATGTAGCTTTCGTCTCAAACTGTGTTGATTCTACTCCTCCTTTGACTCCAACTCCTACACCGTCCCAGTATAAATATATTGCAATAACAGGATTTGATAATGGCCAAACAATTTTCGGCTGTTCGCAAAACAATGTTAATACAATTGCTTCGAATAGTGCATTTTTGATAGATACTAGTTTAGTTTCCGTAGATGCGTGTTCATTTACATGTGAGCGCGCAAGGATTACCGATCCTCCAATTATTGGTATAAACTTTTCTCTTAGTAAAAATACGACCAGCAGTCTATTTGAGAACAAGGCTTCGATCTCATTTAAAACCTCGGTTAAAATGAGAAATTTAAGTAATTGAATGCCTTGACGTAAGTGATAGTATCTCCTATCATTAAATGGTGGAGGAAAATAGAAAACACCCGCTGTTGAAAATTTTACTTCTCGATATTGGGTGGGCGGGGACGAGTATTTTCGCAGCTTTGGGAATAATCGCCATCGTCTT
>JBBTZX010000075.1:0-8633 GCA_038061125.1 Patescibacteria group bacterium
ACATTGTGCCAAGGCAGGTTGTAGGTACGGCGGCATCTTTGATTCCTTTCGTAAGTCATGATGAAGCAAACAGAGCTTTGATGGGAACTCACATGCAATGCCAAGCGGTTCCTCTTGTCGCACCTGAAAGTCCGATTGTTGGTACAGATATAGAAGGCATGATCTCGGAAGTGATGGGCAGAGTTATAAGAGCCCCGTATGACGGAAAAATAGTTTTTGCCGATGCCAATAAAGTTACTCTCAAAGGGAAAAATAAAAACGAGGAGATAACTTATTATATCGATTCTTTCAATAGAACTTCTCAAGCTACTGCATATACACAAAAGTCAATGGTAGTTTCAGATCAGAAAGTAAATAAGGGAGATCTTTTAGTAGACGGTCCCTCTTCGGATAATGGAGAATTGGCTTTGGGACAAAACTTACTTATTGCCTACGCATCTTTGGATGGTTTAGGTTACGAAGACGCAATTGTTATTTCAGACAGATTGGTTAAAGAAGACACTTTATCGTCAATACATATTGAGAAATATGAAACAGCAGTTGTGGAAACCAAATTAGGTCCTGAAGAAACAACCAGAGATATTCCTAACGTTTCAGAGGAAGATTTGGCGAATTTAGACGAAGACGGAATCGTGGTTGTTGGAAGTGAAGTGGGACCGGGAGACATCTTGGTTGGTAAAATTGCTCCAAAAGGAGAAACAGAATTAACAGCAGAAGAAAGACTTCTTCGAGCTATCTTCGGAGAACAGGCAAGAGAAGTTAGAGATACTTCGCTTATTATTCCTCATGGGGAAAGAGGAACAGTTATAAGCGTTCAGATATTGGACAGAAAAAAGGGAGACGAATTGGAGCCGGGAACGATAAGAAAAATTATTGTTGAAGTTGCGCAATTTAGGCACGTTGTCGTAGGAGATAAACTTGCAGGAAGACATGGCAATAAAGGAGTTATTTCAAAAATTTTACCTCAAGCAGATATGCCTTATCTTGCAGATGGTACTCCTGTTGATATTGTAATTTCCCCAATAAGCGTTTTGGCGCGTATGAATTTAGGACAGCTTTTGGAAGCTCATCTTGGATGGGCAGCAGCAAAATTGAATATAAAAGTAGGTATCCCCGCATTTGAGGATGTGAAGGAAGACAGGATAGTTGCAAGTCTTAAATCTGCAGGTCTTCCTGTCAACGGCAAAACTACTCTTTTTGATGGAAGAACAGGAGAAGCTTATGAGAATTCTGTGGTTGTGGGAATAGAATACATGATGAAACTTATACATATGGTAGAAGATAAAACTCATGCAAGAAGCACAGGGCCATATTCTTTGGTTACACAGCAGCCCTTGGGAGGAAAAGCGCAAATGGGAGGACAGCGTTTGGGAGAGATGGAGGTTTGGGCTCTTGATGCTCACAGAGCAAAGTATATTCTGCAGGAAATGTTGACCATAAAGTCAGACGATGTGGTTGGCAGGGCCAAAGCATTTGAGGCAATAGTTAAGGGTGTTGATATCCCAATGCCAAGAGTTCCGGAATCCTTTAAAGTTTTGATAAAAGAATTGGCATCGCTTGCTCTAAAAATTATTCCTATCGGTGCAACAGTTGCAAGCGAACCGGCAATTACATTGCAGGAAGAAAAGATAGAAGAAAAAGTAGAAGAAGAAGCAAAAGCACTGCAAGAGGTGTTAGGTGGTAAGGATGTGGCAGTCGCAGAAAATAACAACGTAAGTATTGGAGAAACATCAGAAGGCAGTAAGGAGGAAAAAACGTTATGAGCTCAATTGATCTGAAAATGAAAGATATAACCATTTTGGACTTTAAAGCGCTAAAAATTTTAGCAGCCAGTCCGCAAGATATCTTAGCTTGGTCATACGGAGAAGTAATCAAGCCGGAAACCATTAACTATAGAACATTAAGACCGGAAAAAGATGGTTTATTCGATGAGCGTATTTTTGGACCAACCAAAGATTGGGAATGCTATTGCGGAAAATATAAAAGAATTAGGTATAGAGGAATAGTTTGTGATAAATGCGGAGTTGAGGTAACGTTGTCTCGTGTTAGAAGAGAGAGGATGGGACATATCACTCTTGCAACTCCTGTTGCCCATGTTTGGTTTTTTAGAGGTGCAGCATCGCCTTTATCGCTGGTTTTGGATTTGTCTCAAAAAAGTCTTGAATCCGTAATCTATTATGCTTCCTATGTAATAGTAGAGATAAGTGAAGCGAAAAAGAAAGAGTCCTTAGAGGCTTTGGCCAAAAAGGTAGAAAAGAAGAAAAAAGAGCAGGCAGAATTAAAAGACAATGAGCTTAAACAAATAAATCAGGAAATAGAAGCCAAGAAAAAAGAAGGCTCCAGCGCTAAGAGAAAAAATGAACAAAAGGAACTTATAGAGCAAGAATTAGAGCTTCTTAAAAGACAGAAGAGAGCTTCTGTGGAAGAACGATATGCGGCAGAAAACAGAAAACAAGATGAAGTTTATGATGCTTTGCACAGACTTTTGAAAAGTTTTAAAGTCGGAACAGTATTTTCCGAGGATGAATACTTTAGAATTTTAGAATATGATATTCCGCTATTCTTCACAATCAAAACCGGCGCCGAAGGGCTCCTAGATCTTCTCAACAAAACGGATTTTACATCTCTTATAGTAAGTTTGAGACAAGAAATAGAAAAAGCAAAAGGTCAAAAATACTTAAAATTGATTAAAAGGCTTCGTCTTATAGAGGCAATGAGGAAAGCTCAAGTTCACCCAACTTACATGATGATGACTGTTTTGCCGGTTATTCCTCCGGACCTTCGTCCTATGGTTCAGCTTTCCGGCGGACGTTTCGCGACTTCGGATCTGAATGATTTATATAGAAGAGTTATTAATCGCAATAACAGATTAAAACATCTAATTTCTCTTGGGGCTCCGCAGATAATTTTGAGAAATGAAAGAAGAATGCTGCAGGAAGCAGTAGATTCATTGATCGATGTATCTCAAAGAGGAAGTACTATTGTCAGTTCGCCTCTTAGATCTTTGTCGGATATGTTAAGGGGGAAACAAGGAAGATTTAGGCAAAATCTGCTAGGAAAAAGAGTTGATTATTCAGGCCGTTCGGTTATCGTAGTTGGTCCTCAACTGAAACTTTCACAATGCGGACTTCCTAAAGAAATGGCGCTTGAAATGTTCAAACCCTTCGTACTTAAGGAAGTTATAGTCAGAGGATTTGCTCCAAATATAAAATCTGCAAAAAGGTTTATTGAAAAGCGTCCGCCGGAAGTATTCGATATTTTAGAAGAAATTACTAAGAATCATCCTGTTCTTCTTAATCGTGCGCCAACTTTGCATAAACTTGGTATTCAGGCATTTTACCCGATATTAATTGAAGGTGCCGCTATTGCCTTGCATCCTTGTGTATGTGCTGGTTATAACGCGGATTTTGACGGAGATCAGATGGCTGTGCACATCCCTCTTTCCCAAAAAGCACAAGAAGAAGCAATAACTCTGATGATGCCAAAACACAATCTTCTAAAACCTGCAGATGGAAGCCCAATAACTCTTCCTAATAAAGAAATGGCTGTCGGAACATATTACTTAACAAGCATAGAAGAGTCCGTAGAGAAAAAAGAGCCATTGGTATTTAAAGATAAAGAAGATGCTCTTCTGGCACATTCATTAGGCAAAATAAAATCCAGAGAACTTATAATTTTGAGAATGGATGACAAAAATATAGAAACAACCGTTGGAAGAATTTTATTCAATGAAAGTATACCCGCATCCATTGGATTTATCAACAAACCTATTAATGCATCCGGAATAAAAAGAATCATAACCGAAGCAATTGCCAAATGTTCTTTTGACGAAGTTGAAAATTTAATAGATGCAATTAAAACGCTCGGATTTTATGGATCTACAATATCGGGTATATCAGTTTCGGTTTTTGATAACGAGATGATTGACGATAGAGAAAATCTTATTGGCGAAGCAGACAAGAGAGTGTCTACGATAGAGGCCGATTATCAAAAAGGACTGATTACCGTGGAAGAAAAGAAACGGTTGTCAAATGATATTTGGATTAAGGCTACAGATACAATAGCAAACCTTACTTGGAATAATCTAAAAGCAACAAATTCTATAAAAATGATTATTGATTCCGAAGGAGCAAGAGCGGGTAAGGAACAATTGAAACAGCTCTCCGCAATGAAAGGACTTATTCTTGATCCGTTAGGTAAAATCGTTGAACTGCCAATAAAGTCCAATTTCAGAGAAGGTTTATCTATTTTTGAATACGTTGCATCTGCTCGAGGCTCCAGAAAAGGATTGACAGATTCAGCTCTCAAAACAGCTAATGCAGGATACCTAACCCGCCGTCTGGTTGACGCTTCCCACGATGTAATAATTAGAGAGAAAGACTGTAAAACTACAGAGGGAATAATAATCAATAAGGACGATAAAGAGAGAACAGCTTCTTTTGAGCAAAGGATTTTGGGCCGTACGCTTAGCGTAAACATAATTTCCAAAAAGACCAAAAAAATAATTGCCAAAGCCGGAGACGAATTAAATGAAACGAAAGTAAAATTGATTATGGATAATAATGTTGAAGAAGCAACCGTCAGATCTCCGTTAACTTGCAAATTGGAATATGGAATTTGTTCTTCATGCTATGGTTGGGATTTTAGCACCAGAACAGCAGTTGCTTCAGGTTTACCTGTTGGTATAATCGCAGCCCAGTCTATAGGAGAACCGGGAACCCAGCTGACAATGAGAGTCAGGCATTTCGGAGGAGTTGTTATGTCTGATGTTACCCAAGGTCTGCCAAGAGTAGAGGAATTGTTTGAAATGAGAACTCCAAAAACTTTATCTCCTATAGCAGAAATATCAGGCAAGGTAAAAATTGAGAAGGCAGAAGATGGCCACATTTTGAAAATTAGAAGCGCAAAGGTAAAACCAATACAGGAAGTTGAATATTTTATACCCTTAAACTCTACGATTATAGTTAGCGATGGGGACGAAGTGGCAATTGGCACTCATTTGGCAGAAGGATACATAGATCCTAAAGAAATCCTTAAGGTTAAAGGTTTGCAGGATGCTCAAGCATACGTTTTAACCGAAGCTCAAAAAGTATACGAATCTCAAGGAATTACGATTAATGACAAACATTTTGAAGTGATACTGCGTAAAATGTCCGATAAAGTTATAGTTGAAACAGTTGGAGATACATCTCTTATCCCCGGAGCATTTGTAACAACAAATAAATTTGAAGAAATAAATAAAGAAATTCTTTCCGAAGGAGGAGAACCTGCAACAGCCAGACAAACAGTTTTGGGTATTACGAAATCCGCTTTATATTCTGATTCTTGGCTTTCCGCAGCTTCATTTCAGGAAACAACAAAGGTATTAATGGAAGCCGCATTGGAAGGCAAAGTTGATAATCTTGTTGGACTTAAGGAAAACGTTATTATCGGAAGACTCATACCTGTTGATGGCAGCTACCCCGATGAGGTATAATACCTAACACTATGCCAACATTATCACAACTTGTAAAATATGGAAGAGCAAGAAAAAGCAAAAAAAGCAGATCAATAGCTTTGCGTAAGCTTTTTAATGCCAGAGAGCGCAGATACAAAGCCATAGTAGCTCCACAAAAACGCGGAGTGGTTACATTGGTAAAAACCATGACCCCGAAGAAACCAAACTCGGCTTTAAGAAAAGTTGCCAGAGTTAAGCTTTCAAATAAAATGGAAGTTACAGCCTATATTCAAGGCGTTGGCCATTCTTTGGCAGAACATGGAATAGTTTTGGTTAGAGGCGGAAGAGTCAAAGATTTACCAGGAGTAAAGTATCATATCGTCAGAGGTAAGTTTGACCTTCTAGGCGTTGAGGGAAGAAAAACATCCAGAAGCAAATACGGAGCCAAAAGAGGAGGAATGGCAGGCGCACCGGCAGCTTCGGCACCAAAAGCCGCACCTGCACCCACACCAGCGCCAGCACCAGTGGCGGCATAACATTTTATGAGACATAAAAAAGTAGTCAAAAGACAAATTGAAGGAGATAAAGTTTACGACAGCAAATTAATTGCTAAGTTTATCAATAAGATTATGATAAGCGGCAAAAAACAAGCTGCAGAAAGATGCATGTATCAAGCGTTGGAAATTATCAAAGCCAAAGGTCAAGATCCGCTGGATGTTTTTGAGAAAGCTTTGGATAATATCGGACCGAAACAAGAAGTAAAGCCAAGAAGAGTAGGCGGAGCGTCTTACCAAATTCCAATGGAGGTAGCAGGAGACAGAAGAATGGCTTTGGCGATGCGTTGGATAATACAAGCTGCAAGATCAAGATCAAGTAGAGATTTTCATTTATTCTCAGAAAAGCTGGCAGGAGAATTTTTGGATGCAGCTCAAAACCTCGGAGAGGCAATTAAGAAAAGAGATGCAGTTGAAAGAATGGCCCAAGCGAATAAGGCTTTTGCACATTTCCGCTGGTAACCTCTTAATAGCCTATAATAGTTGCTTTTTTTAGCCAATTTAGATTATAATATCGTTTATGGTAGAAAACGAAGGGCGTGTAGATATTTCAAAGATTGTAGAAAATGCAGGCAAAAAACCTGTTGTTCGTTTGCATTTGGCGTCTTATTTTAGAGTTAGTAAAACAAGACGAGAGCAAGAAAGAATCTATATTTCTCACGGATTGGAACCTGTTTACGATCCCGTCAGAATTACTCCGGAAATACAAGAAGAATTATGGGAAGATCGTTCCGTGGACACAAACGGATTTTTTACGTTTCCTCCCAAAAGACTTATTCTTGGACATACATTGGAAAACATTAAAGTGCCGGCAGATATAGGTCTTAGAATGAGAGAATTTTTCTATTCTGAAAAAACAGGAAAAATTCTTCCATTGACAACTAATTGGGGCGCTCCCTTAATTCATCCCGGATCTACTGGTCCTCAAACTTATGAAATTTTTAATATGAGTAATCAGCCGTTAAGCGTTCGTGTCGCCAAACTTATTTGTTATCTCGATGTTGATTATTTTAATGAACCATCTGTTTCTGCTCAACAAAAAATGTCTAAAGGTGAATTTGGGAATCAAGTTCCAGGAAAGATTAAATTAGGTAACCCAGGAAAAGACTGGGAAGTACAAGCAATAAGAAAAGCGTTGGGTTTATCGTAAAGCTTTATTCTATAGTTATTCCTAAAATTTTATCTCCAATTTCAATTTTATTTACCACATCCATCCCTTTGGTTACGATTCCGAAGTTGGTGTATTGGCCGTTAAGAAATTGAGAATCTTTTTTGGTGATGAAAAACTGTGCGTCGTTTTGGACTTTTCCATCGCCTCTACTGGCAATTCCCAAAGATCCCACAATAAAAGGCTTGCTGTTGAATTCAACCGGCATATTGCCTCCGCCTGTTCCATTGCTAAGGGGATCGCCTCCTTGTACCACCCAATCTTCAACTCTATGGAAAATTAAATTATTGTAAAATCCGCTTTTGGCTTTGGTAATAAAGTTATTTACGGTATTCGGAGCGTCTTTAGAGTACAGAGAAAGCGTAATGTCGCCTTTACTGGTTTTGATTATTGCAGTAGAAGTTGCAGTCGGATTTTCTGTCATAGGTGTTATTATAGCAGTTGGTAAAGGTGTTGGTGTGGGATTTGTGGAGGGAACAGCCAATATTTCTTTTTGTGCAGGAGAAGTCTGTTGGGAAGACTTATTGTTTACAACTAAAACTGCGAAAAATCCCAAAATAAGAATAAATATAATCAAAATAAATTTACTCACGTTGGTTATTATATCAATAAAACATTAAATCATACCAATCAAATTCTCCGTCCATGAGAATTTTTTTAATAGCGCCGATAGTTGTTTTGATTCTTCTTACTTCTTGGGGTTTTGCATCCGAAAAGCGAGCCAGTTCTTGAGTAACGGTTGGCTTTGGCAAATTGAGCGCATCCAAGTTCTCAAGAAATACGTCTAGAAAAGCTCCATCTGCAGATAATGCATCTGATTTATAGCAATGTTTTCCAATTCCCTTTGCGCATCCTTGGCATATAATATCTGGTATTCCTTCTACGATTTCCGCTGGATGATTATCAGGCAAGTTTAAAAATTTTTCGTCCGTTTGTTTATTATAACTTTCTACCCTATCAGCATCTTCCGTAGAAAAACCAAATAGTTCATGAAAATATCCCAAATTTCTAGGTACGTCTAGTGGTTCAATATTAGGGCTATTTCCTATGGCAAGATAGAAATAATTCTCCGCTAGGAATCTCATACGACTTGCGTGTTCTGCTGCATATTTAGTTGGGTTTTCAGCGCTAATCAAGTATGCAAAATCTTTAAGGTGGTGGCCGCGGATTACGAATGGTTTTTGATCAATAATTTCTGTGCGCGATTCAGGACTAAGCATAGAGGAAGAGATTATAACATCCTAACCCTCTAGAATGCAAAAAGAAAATATGGTATACTCTAAATAATCTCAAAGCTCAAATCGAAAAACGCAAAACTGCTATAATTTTGAGTTTTAACTTTTGACTTTTGAGTTTTTTATTATGGCGGAAGATAAGAGATACGTTGAATTAGATCACATCAGAAACATTGGCATTATCGCCCATATTGACGCGGGTAAAACCACCACTACCGAGCGTATTTTGTATTACACAG